>DATCDE010000173.1 GCA_036510875.1 Actinomycetes bacterium | reverse complement strand
GGGCCACGGGCGCGCCGATGACCGATACATGGCCGAATCGATCATCCCCGGCACGGAAATCCCGGGCGGGTACGCCGAACAGCGGTACCGCGACCTGCGGGCCAGATGGCGGCGCCGCGTCCGTCCCTACGTCGCGATCATCACCGTCATCGGCGTCGCCGGTCTGCTGGTGGCCCCGCACGTTCCTGGCGCCTGGGGATACTCGGTGGCCTTCGTCTCCGGCGGAGTGTTCGCGCTGGTGCCGATCTTGCGGAACAGCCCACCCCAGCATGTGGAGAACTGGCACGTCGGCGCGGAGGGCGAACGCTGGACCGCCAAGGAACTGGCCAAACTCGACGGCTGGACCGTCCGCCACGATCTGAAGGCTAAGTACGGCAACGTCGACCACCTGGTGTGGGGCCCCGGCGGGGTGTACCTGATCGACTCGAAGAACTGGACCGGGCGCACGGTCGACCTCACCCCCGGCTATCCGGTCACCGCCCCCAAACTCGACCCGACCAGTTCCTTCCACGACAAGAAGGTGCCCCGCAACCTGAAGGCGGAGGCCCGGCGAACCTCCGATGCGCTGCGCAAGCAGACCCGGGTCACGATGTGGGTCCAGCCGGTGGTGGCCGTCTGGGCTGACCTCCCGGAGGCCAACATCGTCGACGGGGTCGCCTACGTCCCCGGCCCGCAACTCGCCCAGTGGCTCCAAGCACGGCCACTGACCGTCCCACCTGTCCTGGCGCAACGGCTGAGCCGGGTGCTCTGAAGCACGCTGACGGCACACCTCAGCCGTGTTCCCGTGTCCCCCGTGTAGGGGACAGCCCGAGTAGCCTTCTCTGCTGCGAGGCCCCCTTCCGCCTACCCCCGTGGGCGTTGACGGGGCCTCGCCTTCGAGTTGGGGTCGTGACCGATTCGGGACCGGACCGCGCGGATCCACCGAGCACCGGGCGACGTGGCCTCGGGGCGCGCTCGGTGTTCGGCTCGGGCTCCGCCACCGCTCGGTGGAGCACGGCTTCCTTTCATCGCGACGGCGTGTGCGCCCCCCTACTCCCAGACCCGCTCCCGCTGCGCTCCTACCGCAAGCGATAGGCCACGGGGTGCGCGACCCGCAACGGCCGTGCACCGGGCTGGCACTCATACGCTGGTCGTGCCTGAGGGCAGGCTGGCAGCGGTCGATCGGTGAGCCTGCGCGCCTCCGGTGTCTGGTTCGGCTGGTCTGGCAGCGTGGACCGTCATGAGTGGCACCCCAGTCCCGGTGCGACCGTCCGCCTGGGTCCTTGTCTGGGCGCTGGCACGCGTTGTTCTCACTGCCGTCGTGGTGCTCGGGACCTACTTCGTCGTGCCGTTCCATCATGGCCGGTTCAGCGACTGGCTGGCGGTCTTCGTCGGGCTCAGCCTGATCACGGTGGTGGTCATTGTCGAGGCGCGTCGAATCGCTCGCTCGGACCGTCCGTTCCTGCAGGCGGGCGAGGCACTTACGTTGTCGGCGCTGTTGTTCCTCACGTTGTTCGCCGGTGTGTATGGCTCGATGCAGGCGAATCAGCCGGGAGCGTTCAACGCCCCGCTGACCAAGATCGATAGTTTGTACTTCTCGGTCACGGTGCTGGCCACCGTGGGGTTCGGGGACATCGTGCCGGTGAAGGAGTCCGCTCGCGCCCTGGTCACCGTGCAAATGGTCGGAGACCTGGTCTTCATCGGGGTGGCGCTTCGGGTGCTACTCGGCGTGACCCGTAGAGCCATGGCCCGGCGCGAAGCGGGTCGCGAGTAGCGGGTGACCTGGCAACAACGCCTTCCATGCGGGAGCGTTCGGGATCCGGTTCGACACAACACGCCAGCACTGTGGGGTCAACAGATCGCCGCCGAACAGCGGCCCGAGCACCAACATGGGTAGCCCGAACACTCAACCGTGGCCTGCATGATCCTTGACATCCCGACGCCGGTCGTCGTCGCCCAGGCCGACGCCGAGTTCGACGGCTCGCTGCTGGCCCGGCAGCGGCCCGCTCGTCGAGGTGATCCGTGGCGGGCGCTGGTCCAGAACTACCGATGGGTCGGCGTGCCGGGCTCCAGTAGTACCACTGGGTCAGCGAGGGTGAGGTGCGGCC
>DATCDE010000172.1 GCA_036510875.1 Actinomycetes bacterium | reverse complement strand
CACCATCCGTTACCCGAAGGCCGCGTAACCATGTTCAGAAGACCGTCGATAAGCCGTGTGCGGGAAAACCGCACGCACGGTTTGAAAGGGGGATGGGGAACCAGGGCCGCTACGCGGCTCCTGCGCCCCTGACTACCAATGACCGAGTCGGGACGGACGGCGACGCTGGCCGGCCAGTTGGCCCGGCTCGGCTTCGCGGACGTCTCCAAGGCGGGGCGGCTGCTGTCCGACCCGGCGCTCGCCGCGCTGGCCGACCGGCCCGGCTTCCTGGACTCCGTCGGGTCGGCCCCCGACCCCGACCTGGCCCTGCTCGGGCTGGTCCGGCTGGTGGAGGCCGCGCCGGACGCCGAGCGGGCGGCCCTGGTCGAGTCGTTGGACGGCGACGAGGAGCTCCGCGGCCGGCTGCTCACGGTGCTCGGCACCAGCACGGCGCTGGCCGACCACCTGGTGCGGCACCCGGAGCACTGGCGGGCGGCGAGCGGCAGCGGGCGCCGCTCCCCGGTGCAGCTGCGCACGCTGCTGCTGACCGCCGTCCACGCCGACCCGAACGTGTCGACGCCCACGTCCGCGCTCCCGCCCGCCGAGGGCGCCGACGCCCTGCGGGTGGCCTACCGGCACGCCTTGCTGGCGCTGGTGGCCGGCGACCTCGCCGGCGGGGCGTCGCTGGAGGACGTCGGGGGAGAGCTCGCCGACCTGGCCGGGGCCACCTTGGAGGCGGCCCTGGCGCTGGCCCGCGCCGAGCTGCCCGACGGCGCCGAACCGTGCCGGCTGGCCGTGATCGCCATGGGCAAGTGCGGCGGCCGGGAGCTGAACTACGTCAGCGACGTCGACGTCATCTTCGTGGCCGAACCGGTCGACGGCGGTGACGAGAAGGCGGCCCTGGCCACGGCCACGGCGCTGGCCTCCGGCCTGATGCGGGCCTGCTCGGCGCAGACCGGCGAGGGCGTCATTTGGCCGGTGGACGCCGGCCTGCGCCCGGAGGGCAAGGCCGGGGCGCTGGTGCGGACGCTGGCCAGCCACCTGGCCTACTACCAGAAATGGGCCCAGACCTGGGAGTTCCAGGCGCTGCTCAAGGCCCGGCCGGTCGCGGGAGACCCGGCGCTCGGCGCCGCGTACGTCGAGGCGGTGGCCCCGTTCGTGTGGCGGGCGGCCGACCGGGAGCGCTTCGTCGAGGACGTCCAGGCGATGCGCCGCCGGGTGGAGGGCAGGCTGCCGGCCAAGGACGCCGACCGCGAGCTCAAGCTCGGTCCTGGGGGGCTGCGCGACGTCGAGTTCGCCGTCCAGCTGCTGCAGCTCGTGCACGGGCGCAGCGACGTGTTCGTGCGCAGCCCGACCACGCTGGTGGCGCTGGAGCAGCTGTCCACCCATGGCTACGTCGGTCGGGCGGACGCCGCCGACCTGGACCACGCCTACCGGTTCCTGCGCACCATGGAGCACCGGATCCAGCTGTTCCGGCTGCGCCGGACGCACGTGCTACCCACCGGGGAGGAGGACCTGCGCCGGCTGGCCCGGTCCATGGGCTACCGGTCGGACGCCGTGGCCGAGCTGGAGTCGGCCTGGCGCGCGCACGCCCGGCAGGTCCGGCGGCTGCACGAGAAGCTGTTCTACCGCCCGCTGCTCAACGCGGTGGCCCGGCTGGAGCCGGGAGAGGCCCGGCTCACCCCCGAGGCGGCCCGGCAGCGGCTGGAGGCGCTCGGCTACAGCGACCCGGCCGGGGCGCTGCGCCACCTTGAGGCGCTGACCTCCGGGGTGACCCGGCGGGCCGCCATCCAGCGCACCCTGCTGCCGGTGCTGCTCGGCTGGTTCGCCGAGGCGCCGGACCCCGACGCCGGCCTGCTCGGCTTCCGCCGGGTGTCCGACGAGCTGGGCACCTCGCACTGGTACCTGGGGCTGCTGCGGGACGCCGGGGCAGCCGCCCAGCGGCTGGCCTTGGTACTCGGCTCCTCGCGGTTCGCCACCGACCTCCTGCTTCGCGCGCCGGAGGCGGTGCGGCTGCTGGCCGACGACGAGGAGCTGGTGCCACGCGATCGACCGGCGCTCATCGCCGAGATGCTGGCGGCCGCCGGCCGCTACGACGACCCGGAGGACGCGGCCCGTGCGGTGCGAGCGGTGCGCCGACGCGAGCTGTTCCGGGTGGCCACCGCCGACCTGCTCGGCCGGCTGGAGATCGACCAGGTGGGCCGGGCGCTCAGCGACATCGCGGCGGCGACCCTGGCCGGCGGGTTGGACGCGGCGGTGCGGGCGGTCGAGGCGACGCTGGACGGGCCGCTGCCGGTCCGGTTCCTCATCGTCGGCATGGGCAGCCTCGGCGGCGAGCAGCTGGGCTACGGCAGCGACGCCGACGTCCTGTTCGTGCACGACCCGCTGCCGGACACCGGCGAGCAGCCGGCAGCCGAGGCGGCCCTGGCCGTGGCGACCACCCTGCAGCGGCTGCTCGCGCTGCCGGCGCCGGACCCACCGCTCAGGGTAGACGCGGACCTTCGACCCGAGGGCCGGCAGGGGCCGCTGGTCCGTTCGCTGGCCTCATACGCCGCCTACTACGACCGCTGGTCGCTGGTCTGGGAGAGCCAGGCGTTGCTGCGGGCCGAACCGATCGCGGGGGACGAAGAGCTGGGCCGGCGCTTCCTCGCGCTGGTCGAGCCGGTGCGGCACCCGGCGGATGGGCTGTCCGAGGCCGACGTGCGGGAGGTCCGGCGGATCAAGGCGAGGGTGGAGTCCGAGCGGTTACCTCGTGGCGCCGACCCGGCCGGTCACCTGAAGCTCGGGCCGGGCGGCCTGGCCGACGTCGAATGGACCGTCCAGCTGCTGCAGCTGCGGCACGCCGGGCAGCTCCCCCAGCTGCGGACCCCGCGCACCCTGGAGGCGTTGGTCGCGGCGATCGGCGCCGGGCTGCTCGACGAGGCCGACGCGCAGACTCTCTCGGCGGCCTGGCGGCTGGCCAGCCGGATCCGCAACGCCCAGCTGCTCGTACGGGGTCGGTCGAGGGACACGCTGCCCGGTGACTCCCGCGAACTGGCCGCCGTGGCCCGGGTGGTCGGCTACGCTCCGGGTCACACCGGAGATCTCGTCGAGGACTACCGGCGCGCGGCGCGTCGGGCTCGCGGTGTTGTGGAGAGAGTCTTCTACGCGTGAGCCAAGCAACCGACGTCAAGACCGAGGGCGCCTACCGGCGGGTGTGGGCCAATCGGGAGGCTCGTGGGCTCCTCGTCGCGCAGGCCACGTCCGAGCTGGGCGACCAGATGGCCCGGGTGGCCCTCGCGCTCCTCATCCTGGCGGAGACGGACAACCTGGTCCTGTCGGCGCTGACGCTGGCGGTGTCGTTCATCCCGGGCATCTTCGGGGCGGCGATCCTGGGGTCGCTGGCAGACCGGTTCCCGCGACGCCAGGTCATGTTGGCGAGCGACCTGTCCCGCTTCGTCCTGGTCGGGCTGCTGGCCGTGGGCGCCGCTCTCGGCTCGTCGGTGTGGGCGCTGTTCTCGCTGCTGCTGGTGACCGAGTTCGTCTCGATGCCGTTCCAGGCGGCTCGCGCCTCCCTGTACCCGGACGTGCTCCCCGACCCCGCAGACTTCATGACGGCTCAGGGCACCTCCCGCAGCGTGCACCTGGCCACTCAGGTGATCGGGTCGGTCTTCGGTGCGCTGCTCGTCGGCCTGATCAACCCCCAGTTCGCCCTGGCCGTCGACGCGGCCACGTTCCTGGCGTCGTACCTGGTGCTGCGGGCCATGGTGCGGCCCCGCCCCTCCGCCGACTCGGGTGGCACCTCGGCCCGGCGGTTGGCCGCTGACCTTCGGCGAGGGGCCGGTGAGCTGTTCGGGGACCGGGTGCGACGCTCGATCACCTTCCTGGCCTGGGGATCGTCGGTGTTCATGGTGGCTCCGGAAGCGGTGGCGCTGGCCTACCAGCCCGGTCTCTCCTCGTTCATGGGCGGGATCCTGCTGGCCAGCGTCCCGGCGGGCTCCGTGGTTGGGTTCGTGCTGCTGCGCCGCGTGCCGGTCCGCGACCAGGTCCGGTTGCTGCTGCCGCTGGCTGCGCTGGCCTGCCTGCCGCTGTTCGCCACGGCCATCAACCCGCCGCCGCTCGTGGCGGCTGCGCTGTGGTTCGTCTCGGGCATGCTCACCGCCTACGTGATCACGGTGATCGCCCTGGTCACGATGTTCACCGCTCGGGAACGGCGCGGCCGGGTGCTGGGCGTGGCTGCGGCCGGCTTCAACGCGGCCACGGTGACCGCGTTCGCGCTCGCCGGCTGGCTGGCCGGTTTCCCCCAGCTGGGGCCGGCCCGCACGGTCTCGCTGGCCGGCGCAGCCGGCCTGGTCATGATCGCTCTGCTGCGAGCCAGCTGGCCCACCGAGGAGATCGAAGCCGCCGTCTAGCGCGGCGATTCTTAGCGGGCTCTCAGCCCAGGATTCGGGCGTCGGCACCCCCAGGCGTTAGCGTGGGCGTACCGCCCCCACCCGTCTTTGAGGATTCCCGTGCGCCGCTTGCTCCCGGCCGTTGCCGCTGCCCTGGTCCTGCTCACCGCCTGCGGCTCGTCCGGCAGTGGCGGCTCGAGCGCCTCCGCCGCCCCCTCGGGGAACATGCCAGCGGTGAGCGGCTCGTACGGCGACAAGCCGACCCTGCGGTTTCCGAACTCCGAGCCCAGCAAGACCCTGCAGAAGCAGGTGCTCAGCGAGGGCAAGGGCGCCCCTGTGGCCAAGGGCGACCTGCTCGTCGCCGACTACCTCGGGCAGATCTGGAAGGGCAAGGTCTTCGACAACTCCTACGACCGCAAGCTGCCGGCTGCCTTCCCGATCGGCGTGGGCCAGGTCATCACCGGCTGGGACGAGGGGCTGGTCGGGGTCAAGGCCGGCAGCCGGGTGCTGCTGAGCATCCCGCCGGACAAGGGCTACGGCACGAGCGGCAACTCCCAGGCCGGCATCTCCGGCACTGACACCCTCGTGTTCGTCGTCGACATCGTGAAGTCCTACCCGGGAACCTCCGCGGGGGACCCGAAGGCCACCCCGCAGCCGGCGCCGACGACCGGCCCGCAGGTCACCGGCGCGCTGGGCAAGCAGCCCACCGTCACGGTGCCCAAGGGCAGCGTCGAGCCGAAGGCCGTCACGGTCACCGTGTTGGCCAAGGGCAGCGGGGCCCCCGTCAAGGCCGGCCTTGTTGTCATGCAGTACGAGGTCGTCGACTGGACCGGCAAGTCTGTGAGCTCGACCTGGAAGGCCGGGTCACCGGCCGGTGAGCCCAGCGGCGACGCCGCCAACCCGACAGTGTTCGACAAGCTGGCCGGGATCCCGATCGGCAGCCGGGTGCTCATGACCATCCCAGCGTCGTCGAGCCAGCCCGCGGTCGCCGTGGCCATCGACATCGTCGACCAGCCGGGTACCGCCAAGGAGGCGGCAGCCGGCCAGTAGCCCGGCGCCGCCCTGGGTCTTCTGGCCCATGGCCGCGGCCCGGCGTCGGCGCACCCTGGAAGGGTGCGGTTCCCTGGCGGACTCGCCCTGGTTTCGGCGCTGCTTCTCGCCACTGGTTGCTCGACGGGCTCGGTGACGCAGTCCGCGACCCCCTCGGCCGCGGAGCACTTCGCCGGCACCGCGGCCGACGGCGTTCCGGGGCTGACCTCCGACCTGTTCCTGCCGACGACCCGTTCCGGGTCGGTGCCGGTCGTCGTGCTGGTCCCGGGCGGCGGCTGGACATCGGCGGACCGTTCCGGGCTGCGGCCGCTCGCCGAGGCGCTCGCCGCGTCCGGCTCGGCGGTGGTCTCCACCACCTATCGGACGGCGTCGCAGGACGCCTTCTTCCCGGTCCCCGTCGAGGACGTCGTGTGCGCGGTGGACGACGCGGTCGCCAGGGTGATCGCCGCCGGTGTCACAACCGGACCGGTGGTGGTGGTCGGGCACTCGGCGGGCGCCCAGCTCGCGGCGCTGGCCGCACTCGTCGGTGACCGGTACCAGACCGGCTGCCCACGACCGGCCCGGTCGATCGACGCGTTCGTCGGGCTGGCCGGGCCCTACGACGTGGCGCTGCTCCCGGACGTGGCCGTCGCGCTGTTCGGCGTCCCGCCGTCCAAGGACCCACAGGCGTGGCGCGACGGAAACCCGCTCAGCTGGGTGAGCGAGCGACCCCAGCTGCCGGTGCTGCTGCTGCACGGGGACCTCGACACCACGGTCCCGCTGTTCTTCTCACGCGCCTTCGCTACCGCACTGGAGGACGGCGGCCACCCGGTGACGCTCACCGAGGTGGCGGGGGCCGACCACCAGTCGATCTACCGGCCCGAGCGGGCCGCCGCGCCGATCGCGGCCTTCGTCCGCACCCTGCGCTGAGCCGGTCGCGCGGTCTTAGCCTCCTCCTCCAGCGCCGCGAGGTCGACCACCAGGGTCGCGGCGTCCCGTAGTCGGTCGCTGAGTGCGTCGTTGCCGGGGCTGAGCACGGTGAGCGGCCCCCGGTCGGCGAGCATGGCGAAGATCCCGTCGTTGCTCACGACGACGACCTGGACAGCGTCGGATTCGATGTCGGCCGCCGCGTCGAGCAGCACGTGGTCGGCCAGGTCGCTGCCGTCGGGCACCGCGTGGGCCCGCGCCGCGAACTCGGCCAGGTGCGGGCGGGCGCGGGTGACGGCACCGACCTGACCGGCCAGCACCACGTGCTCGGCCTGACGGGCGAGGGTCACGACCACCGCCATCCGGGCCCGCCACCGCGTCGGCTCGGCGCGCAGGTTGTCCAGGTCGACCAGCAGGACCCGGGTGCCCGAGTCGGCCGGCCACAACGGCGTGCGCTCCAGCAGTGCGCACACCGCGTCGGCCAGCGGGCCGGCTTTCGTGGCGACAGGTGTTGGGACGTCGGCCAGGCGGAACCACTCGTACTCGTCCCACTCGCTCGGCCCGCCGCCCAGTCCCATGCCGTCATCCTCTCAGCCGGACGGCGGATCGTTCGCAGACGCAACGAGGGCCGGTCCCGAGGGACCGGCCCCCATCGCCCTTGGGCGGAAGGTCAGCTGGTCGTGCCGATTGGGTCGACGCTGGTCACTAGGGCGCCCATGTCGTGCACCCACAGCAGAACCTGCCGGGAGTCGTCCACCATGGTGGCGAACGCCTTGGCGTTGGTCCTGGGCGTGTCCTGGTTGCCCTTGAACACGACGTTGATGATCGTGTCGCGCACCGTCGTGTAGGTCCCGTCACCGTTGATCTTCAGGTCGGTGACGTACCCGGGGAACATCGTGGACCGGTCGTAGCTGAAGCCCTTGAAGCTCAGGTCCTGCTCAGCGAGCCCGAAGGCAGGCAGCGTCGGGAGCACCGTGTCAGCCGGGACCTTCAGAATGCGGTTCATATACTGGACAGCGTCGATCGTCTGCACGGTCGTCTTGTCGGCGGCCGCGGCGAACGCCGCTGCTGCCAGCTGCATGTGGTTCAGCCCACCGATTGGCAGGGTCGCGCCGGCCAGCGTCGTCTTCTCCAGCAGGGACTGGTAGATCGCCGGGCTCTGCAGTGGCGAGTCGATGGCCGCGTCGTTGGCGACGATCCGGCCGGATGCGTCCAGCGTCAGTGCTTGGCCGGTCAAGGCCGTGGCCACATCAGTGAGCTGCTTGGTGAGCACGCTCTCCGGGGAACGTCGCACGCTGAGCCGACCGAGGTCGGTCTCGATCGCGGTGTACCCGGCCTGGATGTCGCAGGCGACGGCTGGGTCCGAGCCACCGACCAGCGGGATCAGGAAGGTGTCAACGCCGTAGGGGTAGACGCCGGCGGTCGGTGCCGGAGTTCCGGTGTTCGTGTAGGTGATCGGCTGCACGCAGTCGACGTTCGCCGCCGCGTTGTGCACAGTGATCGGCACGCCGTCGACGTCGCGCAGCACCATGATGAGGCTGAGCCGCGTGATCGAGGACCTCGACCTGCTCGCGTCGGTGGAGTCCGGGCGGCCGACTTTGCGACGCGCCGCCTGCGACCTGGCCGAGATCGCGGCCGGCACGCTGGACGTGAAGGACGCGCAGCTGCGCACCTCGGAGCTTGTCGTGTTCCGGGACCTCGACGGCGCCATGGTCGACGTCGACCCGGACCGGATGCACCAGGTGGTCGGCAACCTGCTCGACAACGTGATCCGCTACTGCACCCCCGGCGACCAGGTGAGGGTCCGGACGTCGACAGTGGACGGCCGGGCGCTGCTGACCGTCGAGGACACCGGCCCGGGCATCCCGAACGCGGACCTGCCGCACGTGCAGTGGCGGCTCTACCGCGGCCAGAACGCGACCTCCGTCGTCGGCTCGGGCATCGGGCTGACCGTCGTCCGTGAGCTCGTCGAGGCGCACAACGGTTCGGTCGAGGTGGGCCCCGGGATGGACGGCCGAGGCACCCGGGTCCAGGTCAACCTGCCCGCGCAGTGATCCCGCGCGCGAGGTCGGCGGCGAGGTAGGCCAGCCCGTTCGTCGCCCAGTGTAGACCCATGGGGGCCAGCAGGCTGCCGCTGCGCAGCCGCAGCTCGCACAGCACGATGCCCGCGAAGGCGGCCCCGACCACCGCCAACGCCGTCCAGAACCCCGAGGCGACGGACCCGCCGCCGAACAACTCGGCGACAGCCGGGTTCGCGAGCCGGACGCCGGACGCCGGCAGCAGGTGCCACAGCCCGAACAGGCCCGAGGACACGAGGACGCCGGTGCGGTGGCCCCAGCGGCGCAGCCCCATCGCCAGCAGCGCACCGCGGAAGCCGACCTCCTCGACCAGGACCGTCCCCAGCGGAACGCGCACCAGCGCGTGGTACAGCAGGGTGCTTGTGGGCAGGTCGGCGCGACGGTCGAGGAAGGCCTCTCGGGTGAAGGGCAGGGCGACCCCCAGCGTGTACACGCCGGCGACGACCAGCGCGGCGGTCGCAGCCCAGCGCAGCCCGCGACGGAAGGTGCCCGGCCCCAGGCCGAGGTCGGCCCAGCTCGCGCCGTCCGACCGGGCCAGGGCCAGACAGGCGGCCGCGGTGACGACGCCGACGAGCACGGCGGCGCCCGGCAGCAGCCGGTTGCTCAGCACGTTGGACGCCCCGAGCACCCCAAGGGTGAGGACCAGGGGGACCGGTCCGCCCGGTCGTCGCATCAGGGGAGCACCTCCAGATCGAGGTCCTTCGGCACGCAGACCCGCGCGGCGGACCGTCCTACGGTCGGGGTGTGGAGCGTGACCGCTTCCTCGACTTGGTCCGTGGCTCCAGCATCCTCCTGGTCGTGCTCGGCCACTGGACGGTCTCCCAGTTCGGCTGGGACGAAGAGGAGCTCACCTTGACCAGCTCGTTGGGCGCCGCCCCCGGCCTGTGGCCGCTCACCTGGCTGCTCCAGGTGATCCCGCTGTTCTTCTTCGTCGGCGGGTTCGCGAACCGGCACGCGTGGGAGGGGGTGCGCCGGCGCGGTGAGGGGTACGCGGCGTATGTCGACCACCGGGTGCGCCGGGTGTTGGTGCCCACGGTCGTGCTGCTCGCGGTCCTCTCCGCGGTCTCGGTGCTCGGGGCGCTGGTCGGCGGGCTCGGCTTCGGCGCAGGCGGCGGGATCGTGCTGCAGCCGCTGTGGTTCCTCGGGGTGTACGTCGTCGTCATCGCCCTGACGCCGGTGACCTTGCGCTGGCACCAGCGCTGGGGCGGCTGGGTGGTCGTCGTCCTGCTGGCCGGCGTCGGGCTGGTGGACGTCATCCGGCTGGGGTTCGGGGTGGAGCCGGTGGCCTTCGCCAACGTGTTCCTGGTCTGGATCGCGGCGCACCAGTTCGGCTACCTGTACGGCGACGGCGCACTCACCCGTCCCCGCGCTGGGGCGCTGGCCGTGGGCGGGTTCGTGGCCCTGTGCGCGCTGGTGGGCTTCGGGCCGTACCCCGCCCGCATGGTCGGGGTGCCGGGGGACCAGCTGGCGAACATGAACCCGCCGACCGCAGCCATCGCCGCGCTTGCGGTGGCGCAGATCGGCATCACCGTGCTGCTGCGCCCGGTGGTGGCCCCGGCGCTGGAGCGACCCCGGCTGTTCGCCGTCGTCATCGCGGTGAACCTGTCGATCATGATGATCTACCTGTGGCACCAGGCGGCCCTCGTGTTGGTGGCTCGGGTGGGGCTGCCGCGCGGGCTGCCCCAGCCGGACCCGCCGACCTGGCAGTGGTGGCTGACCCGGCCATTGTGGTTCGGGCTCGCTGGTGCGGTGCTCGCGCTGATTGTGGTCGTGCTGCGTCCGGTCGAACGGCTGCGGCCGGTTCCGCCGGCGCCGACCGGTGTGGTGACGGCCATGGCCGCGGGGGTGGCCGTCGTGCTGCTGTTCGCCGGCATCTTGGCGTTGGCCGCGTGCGACGTGATGCGGCTGCTGGACACCCACCAGGCGCTGGGTTTCCTGCGGGTGGCGTCGGTGATGGGCCTGGTGTGCGTGGGGGTGGCCGGCTGGCTGCTCCGAGCCGCCCGGCAGGGTCCGAGTGCTGTCGTCGGCGCCGCGGTCGGCGGCGCTGGGCTGCTCGTCCTGGTTGCGCTGGCCTACGCGGTGGGCGCAGGACCGACGCCGCAAGACTCCGGGGCGGCGAGCCTGGTCGTCGTCCTGGCCGCGCTGCCGCTGGTGGCGGGGGTGTCCGCGCTGCTGCCGAGACGTGGGGCCAAGGCGTTGCGCTGACCACCGTCGGCGCCGGGACCAAAGTCCCTGGTGCGTCAGTGGGCTCTACCGCTGTGCTGGGCAGGTCTGCCCCATCAGAGTGCCTCCCCGTGGAGCAACCTCCCCCCGGACGCGGAGCGGCGCTCGCCGAGAACGCAGCAGCGCCCCGGAAGAAGGTCCGGGGCGCTGCTGCGTCCGGCCGTCAGCGGCACGCGCCGGGCAGCAGGGTCTGCCCCCAGATCCCGTCCAGGTCGGGGATGGCCACCGGAACGTCCTGCGTCTGGTCGTGGGCGTCGAGGACGACGAGGGTCACCTGTGGCAGCGGCCGGACGGAGACCGAGCAGTCGGAGCTGAGGCCGAACCGGACGTCGAACGACTGGCCCGGCGCCAGCCGCAGGGGCAGGTCCGGGCTGGGCCGGCCCGTGGGGTCGGTGGTGAGGGCGGCGCCGGGACCCGACACCCGGATCGAGGCCAGACCCACCGTGGTGCTGGCCTCGTTGGTCAGCACCACGGGTACCTCGACGACTGCGCGCCCCTGCACGACGGTCGGTGGCCCGCCGGCACCGGCGCCCAGGGAGACGCGGATGTCGACCGATGTGGCGGCTGCCGCCGCCGTCGTCGGGGGAGGAGGCGATGGCTGGGCGGCGTAGTGCGCGCCGAGCGCTCCCACCAGGACGCCGGCCAGTCCCACCGCGACGACGGTCGCCCACCATCGGCCGCGCGCGCTGACCAGGAATCGGCCGATGCGGCCCAGGTCATCCGCAGGTGAGCTGAGGATCTCAGGCTGCTCGTGGCCCGGCATGCTCGAAGGCTAGCGAAGCTTGGTTGACGGGTTCTTGACGTTGATCTTGAGTTTTCGGGCGGCGTTTCGGAGTCCGGATCGACGGATGTAGTCCGTTACCTGCGCGTCGATCGTGGCCAGGGACTGTCGCAGGGGTGGTGGTGCCGGTG
>DATCDE010000171.1 GCA_036510875.1 Actinomycetes bacterium | reverse complement strand
GCCCCAGCCGGTGCCGCCGCAGCCTAAGGGTGGCAGCGGCGGCGTCGTTGTGGAACCGGCGGGCCAGCACCACCCGCTGGCAGGCCGCCGCGGCCTCCTCGGCCAGCTCCCGGCCGGTCTCGCTCGAGCGCAGCACGGCGTCCGCCTCGGGCGCGTCCAGGGTGGCCCGCAGTGCCTGGGTCAGCCCGCTCTCGGCCTCCTCCCTCGTCGCCGGGTCGGCGGCCTGCGCCGCGTGCGCCGACGCCGCCAGCAGCATGCTGCTGGCCGGGTCGAGCAGGCCGGACGTCGCCAGCTCGAGAGCGACCCCCGACCGACGGACCAGCTGCGCGTCGAGCGCGTTGGACGCCGCCTCAACCCGCACGTGCAGCCGGTCCAGCCGGCCGGCCAGCCCGCGCAGGTACAGCCCGAGCAGCGCCAGGGCCAGCAGGAGCGCGCCCAGCACCCAGCGCGTGGTCATCCGTTGGCGTCCTTCAGCCGGGTGGAGAACAGCCCGAAGGCCTGCGCGCGGGGGTCCACACCAACCGGGATCCCGGGCAGAATGACGGTCTCGTACACGGCCAGCACCTGCTGCGCCACGGTCTGCCAGTCGTAGCGCCGGGCCACCGCCGTCCCCGCCTCGGCCAGCGCCGTCCGCTTCGCGCGGTCCCGGAGCAGCTCGTTGGCCGCTGCGGCCAGGGCGCCCGGGTCACCCACCGGAAACAGCCGACCGGCGCGTCCGTCGTCCAGGACCGACCGGAACGCGTCGAGGTTGCTGGCCAGCACCGGCGCGCCGGCGGCCATCGCCTCGAGCAGGATCATCCCGAAGCTCTCGCCCCCGGTGTTGGGGGCGACGTAGAGGTCCACCGAGTGCAGCATGGCGGCCTTGTCCGCGTCGCTCACCAGGCCCAGCAGCTCGACCCGGTCGCGCAGGTCCGGGTCGATGGAGTCGCGGACCTCGTCGACGTCGCCGGGGCCGGCCACCAGCAGCCGCACCCCCGGATGCTCGGCCACCACGGCACGCAGCGCCTCCAGCAGCACCGGCAGCCCCTTGCGCGGCTCGTCGATGCGGCCCAGGAACCCGAGCGCGCCCCCCTGGCCGGGCCAGCCCGGCATCGGGTCGGCCTTCGCGTAGCGGCGCAGCGCGACCCCGTTGGGGATGAGGACGGCGTCACCGCCCACGTGCTGGACGACGGTGCTGCGGGCCGCCTCGCTGACCGCGATCCGGGCGGTGATCCGCTCCAGCGTGGGCTGCAAGATCCCGTAGCTGGCGCCGTACACCCGCGACCTCGACAGGTAGCTGCTGTGGAAGGTGCCGACCACCGGACCGGACGCC
Source organism: Actinomycetes bacterium (assembly GCA_036510875.1). NCBI lineage: Bacteria > Bacillati > Actinomycetota > Actinomycetes > Actinomycetes bacterium. Next base: position 16,894 of record DATCDE010000171.1, on the reverse strand, counting down.
GCCCACACCGCCAGCATCGACACGCTCGGTGACACCGGCTCGTGCACGTGCAGCAGGTCGAAGCCGCCCTCCCGGATCCAGCGACGCGTGCGGGACGCCGACACCGGGCCGAAGGACAACCGGGCCACCGAGCCGTTGAACGGCACCGGCACGGCCCGTCCGGACAGCACCACGTACGGCTCGACCACGGCGTCCGGGTCGCCAGGGGCGAGCACCGACACCTCGTGGCCCAGCCGCAGCAGCTCCTCGGCCAGGTCGCGGACATGCTCCTTGACCCCGCCCGGGACGTCCCAGGAGTAGGGGCAGACCAGGCCCACCCTCACGGCCGCTCCGCCGTCGGGTCGAGGTCGGACAGCCACAACCGCTGCAGCATGTGCCAGTCCTGCGGGTGCTGGCGGATGCCCTCGGCGAACCGGTCTGCGGTGGCCTGAGTCATGGCGAGGATCTTGTCCTGCTTGGTCCCGTGCGCGGGGACCTCGATGGGCGGGTGCATCCGACCGCGGCTGTGGGTCGGGTCGTACCAGAGGGTGGCCGTGATCAGCACGGCCCCGGTAGACACCGCGAGCGCGGCCGGCCCGGCCGGCAGCTGAGTGGTCTCGCCGAACATCTGCACGGGCACGCCGGCCCGGGTGAGGTCGCGGTCGCCGAGCAGCGCCACCAGCCCGCCGTCCCGGAGCCGGCTCATCAGGGTCCGGAACGGGGGCTCCGCGCCGGTGAGCGGAAGGATCTCCATGCCCAGCGCGCGCCGATAGTCCAGGAACCGCTCGTACAGCCCCTCGGGCTGCAGCCGCTCGGCCACCGACACGACCTGGGTGTGCTGCAGTGTGGCCCACGCCCCGGCGTGGTCCCAGTTGCCCATGTGTGGCAACGACACGACGACGCCCCGCCCGGTGGCCAGGCCGTCGGCGAGGTTGTGCTGGTCGTCCATCACGAACGACGAGACGATCCGCTCGGGGGTCAGGTCCGGGAGCCGGAACGCCTCGGACCAGTACCGCAGGTAGGACCGCATGCCGGCCCGGCTCAGCTCGCGCAGCTGCTCGGGGGTGGCGTCCGGCCGGACGCGGGCCAAGTTGCGCTCGAACTGGCGCACCCCCTTGCCCCGCCGGCGCCACGCCTGGTCGGCGGCAGTCGTGAACAGCCGCCGGACCATGGGGGCAGGCATCCGGCGGACCGCCGTCCAGCCGGTGCTGTACGCCACTTCGGTCAGGGTGCCCCTGACGTCGCCCTTCACTGGGTTGCGGCCGGGCCGTCGAGCGCGACCTGCCGCCGCACCTCGAGCATCCGTTGGCCGACGGTGACCACCGTCGCGACGGCCAGCAGCCACAGCCCGACGGCCTGGACGTAGGGGACGCCCAGCCCGGACAACCCGGTGGCCAGTAGCACGACGACCAGGCGCTCCGAGCGCTCGGCGATGCCGACGTTGCACGTCATCCCGAGACCCTCGGCCCGCGCCCGCGCATATGAGACGACCATGCCGCCGATCAGGCAGACCAGCGCCAGGACGGCGAGCACCGGCTCGTCGCCGCCCATGGCGAACCACAGGACCAGCCCGCCGAGAACCGACCCGTCGGCGATCCGGTCCAGCGTGGAGTCGAGGAACGCGCCCCACCTGCTGGACCGGCCGGACAGCCGGGCCATGGTGCCATCGAGGGTGTCCGAGAAGACGAAGGCGGTGATGACGAGCGAGCCGACGAACAGCTCCCCCCGGGGGTAGAGGCCGAACGCGGCGGCGGTCACCCCGGTCGCGCCGATCCAGGTGATCACGTCCGGCCCGACGCCGATGCGGAGCAGGCCGCGGGCCAGCGGCGTGAACAGGGCGTTGAAGAACGCCTTCAGGTGGCGCGCGAGCATCGGTGGCTTCCGTCGGAGGCGGGTGGTGCGGATCACCGTCAGCCTATCGACGCAAGGCCAGGAGTCCCCTTGTGCCACGACGGCGGCGGGTGAAGGGTGACCAGAACGTGTGCGTGGCACGGGGCGACTGACTCAAGGAGGCGACACTGTGGCGACGAACAGCCCGGCAGACGGCGGCAGGGTACCGACGGCCGACCAGCCGTCGAAGATCCGCAACGTGGTAGTGGTCGGCCACACCGGTGCAGGGAAGACAACGCTCGTCGAGGCCCTGCTCGTCGCGACCGGGACGATCTCACGGGCCGGTCGGGTCGAGGACGGCACCACGGTGAGCGACTACGACGAGTCGGAGGCCCGCCAGCAGCGCTCGGTGGGCCTGTCGGTCGCCCCCGTCGAGTGGGACGGCATCAAGATCAACCTGTTGGACACCCCCGGCTACGCCGACTTCGTCGGGGACCTGCGCGCCGGGCTGAGGGCGGCCGACGCCGCGCTGTTCGTCATCTCGGCGGTGGACGGGATCGACGGCACCACCCAGCTGCTGTGGGAGGAGTGCGCGACCGTGGGCATGCCGCGCGCCGTCGTCGTCACCAAGCTGGACCTGCCGCGCGCCGACTTCGAGGAGACCGTGGCGGTCTGCCAGCGCGTCTTCGGGCAAGGCGTGCTGCCGCTGTACCTGCCCCTGGCCAAGGACGACGGGACTGCGGGTGGCCTGCTGGGGCTGCTCTCCCAGCGGGTCTTCGACTACTCGTCCGGGCAGCGGGTCGAGCGCGACCCGGACCCCGAGCACCTGCAGCTGATCGAGGGCACCCACGGTGCGCTCATCGAGGGGATCATCGCGGAGAGCGAGGACGAGACCCTCATGGACCGCTACCTGGACGGCGAGGAGCTCGACCTCAAGACGCTGGTGAACGACCTGGAGACGGCCGTCGCGCGCGGCTCGTTCTACCCCGTCCTCGGGATGGCGTCGCCCAGCGGTCTCGGCACGGTCGAGCTGCTCGACGCCATGACCGCAGGGTTCCCCTCGCCCACTGAGCACCCGCTGCCTGCGATCACCGGTCCGGACGGGTCACCGCGCAGCCCGATGACCTGCGACCCGAACGGCCCGCTGGTCGCGGAGGTCGTCAAGACGACCACCGACCCGTACCTGGGGCGGGTCAGTGTGGTGCGGGTCTTCTCCGGCACGCTTCGCCCTGACTCCCTCGTCCACGTCTCCGGCCACTTCTCCACGTTCTTCGGCGAGGACCGCGGGCACGAGGACCACGACGTCGACGAGAAGGTCGGCGCGCTGAGCTCGCCGCTGGGCAAGACGCTGCGCACCGTCGCCTCCGGCAGCGCGGGGGACATCTGCGCGGTCGCCAAGCTGACCAGGGCGGAGACCGGGGACACCCTGTCCGACAAGGACCAGCCGCTGCTCATGGAGCCTTGGGTGATGCCCGAGCCGATGCTCCCGATCGCCATCGTGGCCCGAGCCAAGGCGGACGAGGACAAGCTGTCACAGAGCCTCCAGCGGCTGGTGGCCGAGGACCCGACGCTGCGGCTGGAGAACAACGCCGAGACCCACCAGCTGGTGCTGTGGACCATGGGCGAGGCGCACGCCGACGTGCTGCTGGACCGGCTGAGCAGTCGGTACGGCGTGGCCGTGGACGCCACGCCGGTGCGGATCTCGCTGCGCGAGACCTTCGCCGGACCGGCGACCGGGCACGGCCGGCACGTCAAGCAGTCCGGTGGGCACGGGCAGTACGCGGTGTGCGACATCCAGGTCGAGCCGCTGCCGTCCGGCTCCGGCTTCGAGTTCGTGGACAAGGTGGTCGGCGGCGCGGTGCCCCGGCAGTTCATCCCGAGCGTCGAGAAGGGCGTGCGCGCGCAGATGGAGAAGGGCGTCGTCGCCGGCTACCCGGTGATCGACATCCGGGTGACGCTGTACGACGGGAAGGCGCACTCGGTGGACTCCTCCGACATGGCCTTCCAGATGGCCGGCGGGCTGGCCCTGAAGGAGGCCGCGGTCGCCGGCGACATGCTCATGCTCGAGCCGGTCGACCAGATGTCGATCATGGTGGCGGACGAGTACGTCGGCGCCGTCATGAGCGACCTGTCGGGTCGCCGAGGTCGGGTGTCGGGCACCGAGCCGGTCGGCGCCGGGCGGACGCTGGTGCGGGCCGAGGTGCCCCAGCAGGAGACCACCCGCTACGCCATCGACCTGCGGTCGCTGTCCCACGGCACCGGGACCTTCACCCGCAGCTACCTGCGGCACGAGCCGATGCCCGCCCACCTGGCGGCCAAGGTCAAGGCCGAGGCCAACGCCACCTCCTGACCGGCACGAAGGGTCCCTTCATGCAGGGGTGGGCGGCGATGAGGGCCAAGCGGCGGCGAGCAGGTCCCGGGTGTCCGCCAGCAGCTGCGGCAGCACCCGGGTCATCCCGATCACCGGCATGAAGTTGGTGTCGCCGCCCCACCGCGGGACGACGTGGACGTGCAGGTGGGCGGCGATCCCGGCCCCGCCCACGATGCCCATGTTCATGCCGACGTTGAACCCCTGCGGCCCGGCGACGGCCCGCAGCGTGGTCATGGCCTGCTGGGTCATGGTGCCGAGCTCGGTAACCTCCTGCTCGGTCAGCTCCGCGTAGTCGGCGACGTGCCGGTAGGGGCACAGCAGCAGGTGCCCGGCGTTGTAGGGGTACCGGTTGAGCACCGCGTACACCGACCGCCCCCGCGCGGTGACCAGGCCCTCCGCCTCGGGCAGCCCGGGGACCCGACAAAACGGACAGCGGTCGCCGGCCGCGCCGTCCGTCGGCTTGCCCTCGCCTTGGATGTAGGCCATCCGGTAGGGGGTCCACAGCCGGTCGAACGCGTCGGGCTCCCCCGTCGGCAGCGTCATCCCGCCGATACTAGGCACTTCGACCGAGCGGGCGGCGGAGGGGACGGGGGCGGCGGGTCGGGCGTCGACGGCTCGAAGGCGGTCCGCAGCTCGCGCTCGACCTGGTCGGTGATCCGGTCGGCGAACCGCTGGGCCATGGCCTCGGCCCGACCCTCACGATGCTGCCGGACCGGCGGGAACTCGTCCGGCAGCCCGTCGACCAAGACCTGGTGCAGGTGCTCGTACCCGACGTCCTTCAGGTGCGCGCCCAGGTCGACCAGCTGGACACCGGGCGGCAGCTCCACCCCCACCAGCACTCGGGTGGCCGCGGAGAGCAGCACCTGGCCGCCATGCCCGGCCGCGCAGATCCGCGCGGCGCGGACGACGTCCATCCCGACGAAGCCCTCGTCGGTGAGGGCGGGCTCGCCCGTGTGCAGCCCCATCCGCACCCGGACGTCGGCACCGTCTGACCACTCGTGCCCGTGCAGGGCGCGCTGCCCCTCGACCGCGGCGGCCAGCGCGTCCCGCGCCCGGCTGAACACGAAGAAGTGCGCGTCGCCCTGGGTGTCCACCTCGTGGCCGCCGGCCAACTCCACGACGTCCCGGAGCAGCCGGCGGTGCGTCGTCACCACGCTCGCGTGGGCGTCCCCGAGGTCGCGCCGCAGCGCCGTCGACCCCTCGATATCGGTGCAGACCATCGTCACGGTGCCGCCCGGTAGACCCATCTCCCTCGCTCCCCCACCCGGTGGTCGGACGCTAGACCTGGATCCGGTCCCGGATCGCCGCGACGACCTCGGCCACCGCCTCGGCGACCGGCACCCCGTTGCGCTGCGAGCCGTCCCGGAACCGGAACGACACCGCGCCCTTGGCGACGTCGTCGTCCCCAGCGATGAGCATGAACGGGACCTTCTGCTTCTGCGCCGTCCGGATCTTCTTCTGCATCCGGTCGTCCGAGGTGTCCACCTCCACCCGCACCTGGTGGGCGCGGAGCCGCTCGGCGACCTCCTGCAGGTAGGGCACGTGCTCGTCGGTGATCGGGATGCCGACGACCTGCACGGGGGCGAGCCAGGGTGGGAACGCACCGGCGTAGTGCTCGACGAGGACCCCGAAGAAACGCTCGATCGAACCGAACTTCGCCGAGTGGATCATGACGGGGCGCTGCCGCGAGCCGTCGGCCGCCTGGTACTCCAGGCCGAACCGCGCCGGCTGGTTGAAGTCGTACTGGATCGTCGACATCTGCCAGGTCCGGCCGATCGCGTCCCGGGCCTGGACCGAGATCTTCGGCCCGTAGAACGCGGCACCACCGGGGTCGGGCACCAGCTCGAGCCCGGTCTCGATGGCGGCGGTGCCCAAGACCTCGGTGGCGGCCGCCCACTCCTCGTCGCTGCCGATGAACTTGTCTGAGGTGGGGTCCTGGGTCGACAGCTCGAGGTAGAAGTCGCTGAGACCGAAGTCCTTGAGCAGCCCGAGCACGAACGAGAGCAGGTGCTTGATCTCGTCGGCGGCCTGCTCTGGCGCCACGTACGAGTGCGAGTCGTCCTGGGTCATGCCACGCACCCGGGTGAGCCCGTGCACGACACCGGACTTCTCGAACCGGTAGACCGACCCGAACTCGAACAGCCGCAGCGGCAGCTCGCGGTACGAACGCCCGCGCGAGGAGAAGATCAGGTTGTGCATCGGGCAGTTCATGGCCTTGAGGTAATAGTGCGCGCCCTCCATCTCCATGGGCGGGTACATCGTGTCGGCGTAGTAGGGCAGGTGGCCGGAGGTCTCGAACAGCCCCTGCTTGGAGATGTGCGGGGTGCCGACGTACTGGAAGCCCTCCTCGATGTGCCGCCGGCGCACGTAGTCCTCCATCTCCCGCTTCACGACGCCGCCCTTGGGGTGGAAGACCGCGAGGCCGGACCCCAGCTCCTCGGGGAACGAGAACAGGTCGAGCTCCGCGCCGAGCTTGCGATGGTCCCGCTTCTCGGCCTCGGCGAGGAACGCCAGGTGCGCCTTGAGCGCGTCCCGGCTCTCCCATGCGGTGCCGTAGATGCGCTGCAGCTGGGGGTTCTTCTCGCTCCCCCTCCAGTACGCCGCAGCCACCCGCATCAGCTCGAACGCCGGGATCGTGCGCGTGGTCGGCAGGTGCGGGCCGCGGCACAGGTCGGCCCAGACCCGCTCCCCAGACGACGCGTCCAGGTTGTCGTACATGGTCAGCTCGGCGCCGCCGACCTCCATGACGTCCTCACCGGGCGCCGCCTTGAGGCCGACCAGCTCGAGCTTGTACGGTTCGGCCGCGAGCTCGACGCGGGCGCCGTCCTCGCTGACCACCCGCCGGGAGAACCGCTGCCCGGACTTGATGATCCCCTGCATCCGCTTCTTGAGCCGTTCGAGGTCCTCGGGCACGAACGGCTCGGGCACGTCGAAGTCGTAGTAGAACCCGTCCGCGATCGGCGGGCCGATGCCCAGCCGGGCCTGCGGGAACAGGTCCTGCACAGCCTGGGCCAGCACGTGGGCGGTCGAGTGCCGAAGCACGGCCCGGCCGTCCGGGGAGTCAATCGGCACGCCGTCCACGACATCGCCGTCGAGGACCACGCACCCGAGGTCCTTGAGCTCGCCGTTCACCCGGGCCACCACCACCGAGCGGTCGGCCGCGAACAGGTCGGCGGTCGTCGTGCCCGCGGCCACCGTTCGCTCGTCTCCGGCGAGGGTGATGCGGACGTCGGACACGGTCGGCTCCCAGGGTGCTCGTCGAACCGACCCAGTCGGATCGGCTGACGGCGATGCTAGCCGCCAACCGCGAGGCCGCCCGCGCCGATTACCGGCTGGCGGCCGGACGCAGGTGATGAGTGCTGTTGAACGCGCTGTTGGCCAGCCGGGCGGTCGCCGGTCCCGGGAACCGCACCGGGACCCGCACCAGCACCTTCGGCGGCGTCGCCGCGGCCGGCTTGGCGGCGACCGGCTTGGCTGCCGACACCGCCTTCGGGACCGCCGTGCGCACCGTCGACCGGGACGTCCTGGTGCTGGAGCTCGCCCGCTGCGAGGTGGTCGGCGCCGTGACGACCGGCGGGGCGGGCGCCACGGGGGCGGCGGAGGTGCGGCGCTTGAAGTCCACCGTCACCCACAGCCGTCCGTCGCTGCCCCGCACCGCACCGACGCCGACGTCGGTGAACTGGGCCCGCAGGATGTTGGCCCGGTGCGGAGCGCTGGCCATGAACGCCGCCTCGATCTGGGCGGCGGAGCTGCCCTGGCCGACGTTCTCGCCCAGCAGGGTCCAGCCGTGCACAGCGCCGGACAGGCTCGGGTTGTGGGACAGCGTGCCGGCACTGGCCATCCGCGAGGTCCAGCCCCTGGCCACGGAGGTCAGCTCGGAGTCCACCGTCAGCGGTCGCAGCCCGGCGCTGGCGCGGGCGCTGTTCATCACGGCGACGAGGGAGCCGGCCGAGGTGGTGTCGTACTGGGCGGCCTTGGCGGCCGACGGCAGCGCTAGCAGCCCGGCCAGGACAGCCCCGTAGACCAGGAGGGCGGCAAGTAGGCGGACGGGCAGGGGGCGCAGGGCCGGGATCCGGGACAAGCCGTCGGACCTCCTCGCTGGGGGCAAACCGGGCACAGCCGGACAGACCCGGCCAGGTCGACCGTTATGCCCGAATTTCGCGAACCCTAACCCAGCGCGCGCTGTGATCGCGAGCAGCGTAGCGGCGCCGGTCGCCGGACTGGTGCGCGAATCACTCCGGTCGGCCGGCCGTGCCGACCTGTCCGGCGGGCAGGCTGCGGGCGAGCACGGTCGTCGCGGTGGGCGGGGTCAGCACGGAGGGGTGGCCGCGGCCGAAACCGGGCTGGGTGAACGCTTTCAGCACGTTCGCGGTCAGCCGACCGAGGACGGCGGACTCGTTGGCGGCGATCCGGTGGTCGACGCAGGAACCGTCGATCTCGCAGCCCCAGTCGGTGGTGCCGGCCGAGAAGACCGCGGCACCGGACGGCGCTGTGTAGTACGTCACATCGACCGGGCCGAGCAGCCGGCCGCGCCGGAACGAGCCCTCGGCGACGACCTGCAGGTCGGGCGGCAGCCCGTGCGGCGTGGTGCCGTTCACCTCGTTGGCCGCGGCGCTGGCCAGCAGCGACCCGACCCGCAGCCCGGTCCCGTCGACCAGCCACGGCGGTGCGCTGCGCATCCGCAGCCCGCTGTCCAGCTTCCGCCCGGCGTAGCGCTCCCCGATCAGCGCGCCGACGTCGGTCGCCGGGCCCGGGTTGGCCCCCCAGTAGACCGCTGCGGCGGCCGGGTCGGCGACCGCGGTCGGGTCGGCGAGGGTGCGGTAGCAGACCGCCGAGGTCGGACGGCCACCCCCAGCTGGGGTGATCCTGATCTGCCAGGAGATGTCGTTGCCGCCGAGCCAGGCCTCGTTGACCCCGGCGTTGCGGGGCGCCTCCAGCCCGTTCAGCATCCACGCCGACCAGTACTCGGCGTGCCCGGGGACGACGACCTCCCGATGGGCCAGCAGCAGGCTGGGCGTCGCGTCCACGTCGAAGTCGGTCACGGAGGCGGTGTCCAGCCCCAGCCGCTCGATCTGGTGGACCAGCGCCACGTCGCGCACCATCAGCTCACGCAGCCCGTCGGCGACCAGCGGCCGGTCCAGCCCGGCGGCGAAGGAGCGCAACGCGATCGAACCGCCGGGGCCGCGGTACAGGGACGCCCCGCCGTAGGTGTTGTACGCCGCCCAGGTGGCCGCGCTGAGCTGGACCAGCACCGGTGCGGCGCCGCCGGGGTCGCGCACCACCAGGGGCGCGACCCCGGCGGTCCCGCCGTGCTCGCCGCTGAACTCCACCGGGTACAGCCCGGGCTCGAACGACGGCGTGACCGGGATGTGGTCGTCGTCGGCCAGGTCTCCTGGATCAGCCGGGTCGGCCCGCTCGGCTGGGCCTGCCGCTGCGGCGACACCAGCACCGGCGAGGAGGTCCACACCAGCCGGGCGCGGGTCCCCCCGTACCAGCCGACGCGGAACGCCCGCACCACCGCCAGGCCGCGCGGCCCGCTCAGGTGCAGGTCCGCGCGCTCGCGGCAGACCACAGTCGTCTGACCGAGGTAGCCCACGAGCTGCTGACGCGCCGACACCCGTGTCCGCCAGTCGCTGTCCCCCGGTCGGGCGTTCTCCCGGGCGAGCCACCCCGGCGCGTGGTCCGCCCGCCGGCAGCCTCCCGACACCGGCCCCCCGGGCAGGTCCGCCGGCAGTCCCACCGCCAGTGACGCCGCCCAGCCGAAGACGGTGACCTGCCGCCGCGCGGTGGCCTTCGGCTCGGCCGCGACGACCGGTGCCGCGTGCAAGGCGGTCCCGAGCAGCGTGCCGACGACGACGGCGACCGCGGCCAGCGCAGCCACCCGGCCCCGCGGACCAAGACCCCGCACCCGATTCCCCCTCCGCGCCGGTCCGGCCCGAACCGGCCGCGTCAGCCAGACGAGCGGCCCGCTCGTCAGTTCCGGGTCCCGGATCAGACGCGGCGCTGCAGCTCAGCGACGATGCGGGCGGCGGTGTCCCCCGTGCCGTAGGGCGCGTCCTCGACGTCGGCCGGGCGGGGCGCCAGCAGCGCCGGACCGAGGCCGGCCGGGTCGGGGACCAGCAGGTTCCAGCCGAGGTCCACGGTCTCGACCCACTCGGTCTCGGTCCGCAGCGTCACGCACGGCACCCGGAGCAGGAACGCCTCCTTTTGCACCCCACCGGAGTCGGTGGCCACCGCGTACGCGTGCATCATGAGCGCCACCGTCTTCGGGTAGGCCAGCGGCGCGACCGGGTGCAGCGACCCGGCGGCCAGCGCGATCCCGGCCGCGGCGGCCCGGGTCGCGAGCCGGGGGTGCACCGGGAGCACCACGGGGAACGGACTGGCGGCTAGCGCGCCCACGAGCGCGGAAAGCCGGCCCGGGTCGTCGGTGTTCTCGGCCCGGTGCAGCGTGGCCAGCACGTACGGGGCGGCTGCGGAGACCCCGGCGGGCAGCTCAAGCGGCCGACCGGCGACCCGGTCGCGCACCGCGAGGGTGATCTCCGTCTTGATGTCCCCCACGACGACGGTGCGCGCGGCCAGCCCCTCGCGGGTCAGCTGGGTCAACGCTCCCTGGGTCGGCGCCAGCAGCAGGTCGGCCGCGTGGTCGGTGAGCACCCGGTTGTGCTCCTCGGGCATCCGCCGGTTGAAGGAGCGCAGCCCCGCCTCCACGTGCGCGACCCGCAGATGCTGCTTCACGGCGGACAGCGCGCCGGCCAGGGTCGAGTTGGTGTCGCCGAACACGACCACCCAGTCGGGGGCCGCCTCGGCGAGGACCGGGTCGAGGGCGGTCAGGATGGCGCCCGTCTGCACCCCGTGGCTGGCCGATCCGACGCCCAGCGACACGTCGGGGGTGGGCAGATCCAGGTCGGCGAAGAAGACGTCGCTCATGGCCGCGTCGTAGTGCTGCCCGGTGTGGACGACGACGTGCTGGTGCGGCGTCCCTCGCAACGCCCAGGACAGCGGCGCCAGCTGGATGAACTCCGGTCGCGCCCCAACGATCGACACAATCTTCACAACTCATCCACCTGGCCCAGCGCAAGGGACGGCATGGGCTCGGGGCCCGCGACGTGCGGGGTCTCCCCCAGGATCCTGGCGTACTCCGCCCACAGCGCAGGCTCCTGGCCCTGCCAGCTCATCCGCGCCACCAGGCCCGCCCGCCCGGCCCGATAAGCAGCAGGGTCGGCGAGCACGGCACGGACGGCACGGGCCAGGTCGTCGGCGTCGCCGTCCCGGAACACCTCGCCGCAGTGCTCGCGCCGGACCACTTCAGCCATGCTCCGCACCTCGCTGACCACCAGCGGCAGGCCCGCGTGCAGGTACTCGAACAGCTTGTTGGGCATGGCCATCTCGTGGTTCGGCGAGCCGGACCGCAGCGGGTGGACGCCGACATCGGCCTGCGCCACGAAGGGGACCAGTGCCTCCGCGTCGACCGGCGCCACGACGTGCAGCCGATCCGCGGCGCCGACCTCGGCGGCCAGCACCCGCAGCCCCGCCTCGGCCGGATGCGGGTACGGCACCGGCACGACGGCCAGGTGGGCCTGCGGCAGCCGGCCCAGGGCGTGGACCAACACGTCGACGCCCCGCGCGTCGCTGATGCCGCCGGTGTAGACCAGCAGGGGCACCTCGCTCGGCAGCCCGATGGCCTGCCGCAGCCCGGGGCCGTCCGCCGCGAGGTCCCGGGCGACCGGGGCGTTGAGCAGCACCACCGGCCGCCGGGGCAGCCGAAACCGCTCCACCAGCGTGTCCGCGATCGGCTCGCTGACCGTGAGAACGCCGTCGGCCTGGCGCACGAACTCGCTCTCGAGCGCCAGCAAGGCGGCGTGCAGCCGCGGCGCCGCCCGCTCCTCCGGCGGCATGCCGGCCCAGTTCTCCCTGGCGTCGTAGACGACCCGCACCGTCCGGCGACCAGCCGCTGCAGCCCGCTCTCGCGCCGCCTCGGCGACCGGCAACGCCCACGGGTCGTGGGCGTGCACCACGTCCGGGTCGAGGCGGTCCAGCCACGGACCGAAGGCGTCCTCGTAGTCGCGGACCTGCGGGAAGCTGCGCCGCCAGGACGGCCGCACGGCCACCGTCGGGGCCGCCCGGTCCCAGACCCGCCAGCCGGTGCCGACGACGTCGTCGGTGAGCTGCTGACCGCGGGTCCGCGCCCTGGCCAGGAGCACGCCGGCCCGCAGCGCGGCCACCCGGACCCGGCCGGCCGCCCCGGGAGAGGCAGCCCTGGTCTGCTCGATCCGCTGGTAGGTGCGGGCCACCGAGCGGACCCCCTCCTCGGCCGAGCCGAAGCCGACCGTGCGAGGGCGGTGCTCCCGGCGGGCGGCCCGGGCCACCCGCTCCCGGTCACGGTGGGTGAACGGCACAGCGACGGCGACCACCCGCACCAGCCCACCGAGGTCGTACTCGTGCGGCTCGGCGTCCGGCGAGAGCGACAGCATCGTCACGTCGTACCCGGCACGGGCCAGTGACAGCGCGACCTTCTTCCCGCGCGTGTCCACCCGGATGTCGTACATGCGCAGCAGCACGACCCGGGGAGCGCTCACGCCGGCTCCTCGGCGGGCAGCTCGAACGACAGGTCGTCGGCAGGAGCTGGCACCGGACGGCCAAGGGCGCGGGTGTAGGCCGCCGCGACCTGAGGCTCCTGGGCCTGCCAGCTGTACTGCGCAGCGAGCCGGCCCACGCGGTCGACGTCCGGTCGAGGCTCGGCCAGGACCTGCCGCACCGCGGCGGCGAGCGACTCGGGGTCGCCGGAGCGGTAGACGGCCCCGAGGTGGTGCTCGCGCACGAAGCCCGCCATCTCCCGCGCGTCGCTGACGACGAGCGGCAGGCCAGCGTGCAGGTACTCGAACAGCTTGTTGGGCAGAGCCATCTCGTGGTTGACCGAGCCGGACGGCAGCGTGTGGACCCCGGCGTCGGCGTCCTGCAGGAACCCGATCAGCTCGGTCGGGTCGACCGGAGGGACGGCGTGAACCCGGTCGGTGACCCCGAGCTCCGCGGCCAGCGCCTCGAGCGCCGGCCAGGACGGGTGCGGGAACGGCACGGTGACCACGGCGAGGTGCACACCGTCGAGCAGCGGCATCGCCCGGATCAGCGTGTCCAGCCCGCGGGCGGCGCTCACGCTGCCGCTGTAGACGGCCAGCGGGGTCCCCGGCGCCACTCCGGCGGCCTCGCGGACCCGCCGCTGGGGTAGGCGGGCCACCGCTTCGAAGGGGGGCGCGTTGAGCACGACGAGCGGCCGCTCTTCCAGCCGCAGCCGCTCGCGCAGCGCATCGGCGATCGGCTCGCTCACGGTCAGTACAGCGGCCGCGCGGTGCGCGTACTCCTGCTCCAGCCGCAGCAGTGCCTCGTGCCGACGGACGGTGCCCCACTCCTCGCGCGGCATGCCGGCCCAGTTCTCGATGGCGTCGTAGACGACAGGCACCTCACGACCGAGCGCTCTGGCCCGGTCCGCGGCGTCCACGGCCAGGCCGAGGACGCTGACGTCGTGGGCGTGCAGCACGTCGGGTTCCAGGCCGTCCACGAGCGCGGCCACCCGCAGCTCGAACTCGCGCACGCCCACCAGCTCGCGTCGCCACGAGGTGCCACGACGCCGCCCCGAACGCCGCGCCTCGGTGCGCGCCACGGCGGCCTGCACCCGCCCGTCCAGCGCCTCCGCAACGTCGCGCCGGGCCCGCTGCAGGCGGCGTCCGACCCGGTTGAGCAGCCAGCGGACCTCGACGACGGCAGCGGAGAACCGGTCCGGCAGACCCGCATCCGGGGCCAGCAGCCGGCCCCGGGCGGCGGCTCGCTCGGCGGCCAGCAGCTCACCCTGCAAACGGCGTAGCCGGATGGCGGAGGTCGGTGGCACCCACCGCCCGGCGGCCGTGCGGTGCCGCCGCCGTTGCACGCCGAGCGCGTCGGAGTAGTACGGCGGCGCCGGCACGCGCAGCACGCGGACCGGGCCCAGGCTCGACTCGGCGGGCTCCCCGACCTCGGTCCCCTCGGGCGCCCGGCACACGACGGTGACCCGCAGGCCGAGCCGTTGCAGAGTCACGGCCATCTTCTTGACCCTGGCGTCCTGGGTGACGTCGGAGGCCCGAAGCATGACGACGTGGGCCGGCGTCTGGTTCACGGGCGTGACAGTAACCCAGCCGAGGAGCGGGCCCGGGAGCGAGGTGATCCGTTGCGAGGTGGACGATACTGGGTTCGAACCAGGGACTTCCTGGTTGCGAATCCTGAGCATCGATGGTTTCAGCCATCTCCCGTAGCCAAATCGTCAGATCCTGCGTTCGCGACGCGTGCTTGCGTGGTTCTGTTCTGTCGGTGCTGCTGGCCGGCTGTTACTGCCCGGGCTCAGCGGGCAGCGTCGATGGGTCCTTGGTGTGGATGCCCAGCGCGTCGCCGACGGTCAGGGTCCGAAGCGGCGGTGGGAGGGACGGCGCGGCGCCGGGCTTCAACACGGTCGGCCCACCCCGGGCCAACTGGCCCAGCCGGCCGTGTTCGTCGGCCAGGCTCGCCCCGGCACAGGCGGCGATCAGGATGACCATGCCGGCGCCGGTGAACCAGCTGACCAGGGCGAGGGAGACCCCGAAGAAGCCGAACTGCTGCTGGTCGCTGTCCACGGTGGACGGCATCCATATCGACGCGGATGCGGCGTACAGGCTCAGGCCGATGCCGGTGAGAACTGCTGAGGGGAGCAGCGCCCGCGATCGGACCTGGCGCTGCAGCATGAGCCAGCTGGTGGCCCACCACAGGCCGATCGACACGGCTGTGCTGAGCACGGCGAAGGCGACCGTGCCGGGGCCGCCGGACATGAAGTGGCGCAGCCCGCCCAGCAGGGCGGCGAAAGCCACCATGCCACCCAGCCAGACCGGCCCCCGGACGTAGCTCCCGGCCGTGCCGCCCGCGGGGCGCCGCCACGCTTTGACGAATAACCGTTCCAGGGCTGTGGTGAACGAGGTGGCGTAGAAGGCCAGCAGGACCAGACCCAGCACGCCGGTGGCACGCCGAATGTCGGACGACGAGGCCAGGGCCTGCTTCGCGATCGTGATGCTGTCACCGCTGAGGCCGAAGCGGTCCTCGAGTGTGGCGGAGATCGAGGCGCGGACTCGGGGGGTCACGAAGGCGGCGACGACGATGATGAACGGGAAGAACGAGACGAAGCCCTTGGCTCCCAGCGCCACGCTGCGGTCGACGAACTCGTTCTCCAGCATCCGCTCCCAGATCCGCCACAGGAATGTCTGCTCCACCCAGCGTCGAACGGCCTCGAGTCGGGCACGCAGCCGGTCAAGGCCGCGCCTCAGACCCGCGACGACAGTTGTCACAGTCCGGCCGCCCTTCCAGTTGGTCGGAAACCCCTCAGTGGCGACCGAGCCGTCAGGAACGCGTCGGGAGGCTGGGTAGTCAGCAGGGCACGGACGAGCGTTACACGATCCGAAGGCGGGTGATCACCTGGCGTCGGACGAGCAGCGGGACGAACTCGCGGATCGGAGCGCCGAGGAAGTGCTGCCAAGTGTCCAGTACGAGGGTATGAACCTGTTCCGCGGGCAGGTCTGGGAAGGCGTTGCGCAGTTCACGGACAAGCGCGTCCAGGCGCTGTGCCTCGTCGTTGCCGTCCAGCTCAGCCGCCATTGTGACCCCCGGTCGTCTGCGGTTGACCCACTATGCCGGACCAGGTTGGCCGACGGTATGTGAGTTGGCAAACCGAGAAGGGCCCCAACGGGCGCCGTCCTATTGAGCGCGGACGCGCAGACCCGGCGGCTCGAAAGCCGGCTCGAGGACCCGCGCACGATCTGGACGCTCTCCCCGACGGACCCCAAGTCCCACAGCCGCCACTACGACTACTACCGGGCCCGGGAGACGATGCTGGCCGCCACCGACACCGAACGGCGCCGTGTTCGTCGTGGACAACGACGACAAGAAGCGCGGCCGGCTCAACATCATTTCCCAGCTGCTTGACCGGATTCCGTACGAGCCGCTCCCGCCCCAAGGCGTCACGATGCCCCGGAAGCCGAGTGTCGGTGGGTCTGTGGAGCCAGATCTGCCCCTGCACCAGATCCCGACGCCGTTCTAGCGTCGAAGGACCGCCGCGCCAGCCGACCGCCGCCACTGTCGAACGACGTCGAGCATGTCTTGCGCCTCGGACCCAAGAGGTATGTGCTTGACGCTGGCCATGAAGTCGAGGAACAGGTCGATCATCAAGGCCAGGTCCTCGGTGGGCACCCCAGGGTTCGTTTCCAGCCGCTTCCACGACAGGTGAGCGACGCGAGTCGAGGCATACCCGTAGAGCCGGCCCAACCGGTCACGCAGCTCCTTCTCGAGCGCCGCGGGTTGGATGCCGAACGCCTCGAGCCGCATGGCCCCGTCCCTGTTGTCCGTGTCGCACAGAAACTCGAACAGGTTCCGGGCGTGAAGGGCGATCGACTCGATCAAGGCGTTCTTCTTAACAACGTCGGCCTCAGCCGCGGCCCTGGACTCAGAGGCCACGAGCATCGCGGCCTCGTATGCAAGGTGGTGGAGCGCCGAGCTCTGGACGTCTTGCGGTTGGATTCCCTGTCTCACCATTGGTAGTCAGGGGCGCAGGAGCCGCGTAGCGGCCCTGGTTCCCCATCCCCCTTTCAAACCGTGCGTGCGGTTTTCCCGCACACGGCTTATCGACGGTCTTCTGAACATGGTTACGCGGCCTTCGGGTAACGGATGGTG
>DATCDE010000170.1 GCA_036510875.1 Actinomycetes bacterium | reverse complement strand
GCGGCTGGCCGCCAGCCTGGCGGTGGCCGGACGGGGCAACGGCTTCCCCCGCAAGAAACGGCGCGCGATCGTGCTGGCCGCGGCGGCCGGGTACCGGCAGCTGATGCGGGACTTCGCCGGCCAGGGCAACCTGGCCGTGTGGTACTCGCACCTGGACCTGGACGAGGTACTCAAGCAGATCGGGGAGCAGCTGGACACGGCCCGCCAGGTGCGCACCGAGGCGATGGTGGACAAGGCACGCAGCCGGGACAGTGTGCAGGCCCTGGCCAAGCTGACGCACCTGGTCGACGGACGGCCGCGGATCGTCAGCCAGCCACCGCTGATCGTGCCGATCGAGGAGCTGTGGGGCGCCGAGCAGGCGGCCACGACGTACGAGGCGCTGCACAAGCTGGTCCGGTCCTACCGGGGCACGCTGCAGTGGGACCGCCGGCACCTGCTGGAGCAGTTCCAGCTGGTCCAGATGGCGCGCAAGGTCGTCGGGGTCGGCAGTGTCGGTACCCGCGCGTGGATCCTGCTGTTCGAGGGCCTCGACGGTCAGGACCCGCTGTTCCTGCAGGCCAAGGAGGCACAGCCCTCGGTGCTGTACGGGTTCGTCAAGGCCCGCGGCTTCAAGAACCAGGGCCAGCGGGTGGTCACCGGGCAGCAGCTGATGCAGGCGACCAGCGACATCTTCCTGGGCTGGCAGCGGGCCGAAGGGCCCGACGGGGTGGAGCGGGACTTCTACCTGCGTCAGCTGCGTGACGGCAAGGGTTCGGTGGTGGTCGAGGAGATGGCCCCGGACGGGATGGCGTTCTACGGGCGGATCTGCGGCCAGGCCCTGGCCCGCGCGCACGCCCGCTCCGGGGACCGGGTCGCCATCGCCGCCTACCTCGGCTCCAGCGACCGCTTCGACCAGGCCATCGCCGACTTCGCCGAGCTCTACGCCGAACAAAACGACCTCGACCACGCGGCCCTCGCCGACGCGGCCGCCAGCGGACGGATCACCGCGCAAGCCGGGGTCTAGGTGCCCCGACCGGCCGAGGCTGTGGGGGCCATGGGCGCTGGTCGACGCTGATCGGCACGAGAAGTGACCGGCGGTGGCACGTCGTTACTGCCAATGAGCACTCGGAGGTGGGCGAGTGTCCGCGGATGACGCGCACGGTGGCGGTGGGGAGCCGGTTCTGGCGTGGCTGGCCCGGAGGAGCGCGACGGTGCGCCGCCGGGATCTGGAGTTCGACGACCCCAACCTGGAGTACCGGCGGCTGTTCAGCGAGCTGTGGGGCACCTTCCTGCTCGTCCTGGTCGCGGCCGGGGGCGGGGTGATCGGTGCGACCGCCTACGGCAGCGGGCTGACCCTGGCGATGAAGGCGCTGGCCCCCGGCGTGATGGTAATGGGGATCATCTTCTTCATGGGCACCATCTCCGGCGCCCACCTCAACCCTGCGGTCACGTTGGCGTTCGCGGTGCGCCGCAACTTCCCCTGGATCCGTGTCCCCGGATACATCCTCGCCCAGCTGATCGGGGCGGTGCTGGCCGCCTGGTTCCTGCAGGTCATGTACGGCGGGATCATCAACGGGGCCACCGAGCCGACGAGCCAGGTGAGCCTGACGGTGGCGATGCTCACCGAGGCCGTGCTGACCCTGGGGCTGGTCAGCGAGATCCTGGGCACCGCCTCCGGCGCCCGTAACGTCGGCATCAACGGCGCCCTGGCGGTCGGCGGGTACATCGGCCTGGTGTCGGTGTGGGGTGCGCCGGTGTCCGGCGCGTCGATGAACCCCATCCGCTCCTTCGCCCCCGAGCTGATCGGCCGGGATCTGACCAACTACTGGATCTACCTGGTCGGACCGCTCCTCGGGGCCATGGTCGCCGTCGGGTTCGAGCGGATCCTCAAGGGCAAACCCACCAAGGCCGGCGCCGAGGCCGCCCAAGGAATCCTGGACGAGAACCCCGAGGGGCTTTGACATGCCGACGCGCCGACCAGCGGCGCCGGTCCAGGGCATGGATCGTCGGGTCTCGATCTCGAGGTCGGGTGCGCACCGCTCGGCCCGTCGGCCCGCACCGCCGCAGGCCCAACCGAAAGACCTCCGCCGCGCTGGGTCGCAAGGCCACGGGCACAGTCACGGGGGAGCGGGGGGTGACCTCCCCGGCGGCCCGCCCGACCGGGCGTGGGTACCCTCGCCGACTACGCCACCGCCGCGGTACTACTCACCGAAGCCACCGGCGCTGTGCTGAACCGGGCCGCCCACATCGACACCGCCCGGGGCAGACCGGCGCAGCCCTGGCAGCGTCAAACCGACGCGCTCGCCCGGCAGGCCAGCGGCTGGCGGCAGGTTCGCGTCGAGCTCGCGGCGCTGCGCACCCCCACTCCCGCCCTGCTCGGAGTCCGCGCCGACATCCACGCCATCCGCGACCTGCTCATCACCCTGACCGACCCCCGCACCGCCGCCCCGGCGATCCGCAGCCTGCCCGTGCTGCTCGCCGGCACCTGCACCCTGCCCGACCTCGCCACCTGGAACGCCGCCACCCTGGACCGGATCGCCTCCACCGGCGACCTGTACGTCACCGGCGCCGCGCTGCCCCGGGATCTGCTCAGCGAGGACCGGTCGCTGGCCGCGGCCAGACTCCGCAACACGTTGGTGGCGGCGCCGCCGGAGTTCGTCGACCCCGCCCGGGACGC
>DATCDE010000169.1 GCA_036510875.1 Actinomycetes bacterium | reverse complement strand
GCTGGACTTCTACGTGCCCGGCTACATCGCCCTCGTGTGGGCCGCCGTCGGCCTGCTCGCCCTGCCCGTGCACCTGGCCCGCTACCGCGAGGACGGCGTGCTGCGCCGACTGCGCGCCTCCTCCGCCCCCCGCTGGGTGGTCCTCGGCTCCCAGTTCGCGGTCTCCTTCGTGGTCTCCCTCGTCGGCGGTGGGCTGGTCATCCTCGCGGCCGCCCTCACCTACGACATCCACGCCCCACGATCGGTGCCCGGCTTCCTGCTGGCCTGGCTGCTGTGCGCGGCGCTGTTCGGGTCGCTCGGCCTGCTGTTCGCCAGCATCGGCTCCTCCCGCGCAGCGCTCGGCGCCGGTCTCGGCGCGTTCTTCGTGATGATGATGCTCTCCGGCACCGGACCGCCACCGGAGGTCCTCACCGGGGCCATGCAGGGCATCCGGTCCGCCCTCCCCCTCACCTACGCCGTGCGGCTCATGCAGGACCCGTGGCTGGGACTGTCCTGGAGCCTCACCGACACCGCCGCAGTCCTCGCGTTCACTCTGGCCGCCCTGGCGGCGACCCGCCTGCTGTTCCGCTGGGAGTAGCGCTCCCGTCGACGAACCCCGGTCCCCACAGCGCGCGGCACGGCCACTCCGTCGTCGCCGTCTGGGTCACGCACGAACGTCCCGGCGCGGGGCAAGCGTTCGGGCACGGTCAAGGGCAACGATTGTGGCAAGGTCGGTCGTCAGCCTGGGTGCATGAGCAAGCCACCGGTCGACCTCAAGGTTGTCGACAGGACCTCGCTGTCCCCCGTTCCCCGCTCAGGGGTTGTCGTGGCCGTCTTGCGCGCGCGGACGATGCCGTCGCGGACCTGATCGCCGAGCCCCCGCACCGCCCACGGAACACCGACCCCGACCCCGCCTGGCGGCTCGCCGGCGCCACCGTCACCGAGCAGGTCACCCGGGCCCGCGGGCTGCTCGGGCTCACCACCGCCGGCCTCGTCCCCGAGCGGGCCGCGTTCCGTCATCCGACACCCACACGCCTGCTGGCCAGACGCACCGTCCTCGGTGCCAGCCGAGACCTGTTAGCGACCCACACAGATCTCACCAGCGGTGGACCGGTCGACCGCACCCCCGAGGCTGCCCCGCTCAGGACAGCCTCGGCACGTCACCAGCTCCTCGCCACTGCTCCCGGATACGCGGAACAGCTCGCGCCGATGGCTAACTCCATCGCCACCAAACTCTCCGAGACCGATCACGGCAAGGCCGCCATGCTGCGCACCATCGCCGGACACCTCGCCACAGCCGCTGTATCCGTTCAATTCGTCTGGGACCGTGACGCTGACGGCCACGCACTGATCGATCGGGTGGCATCTGTGGAGCCGCTGCATCGACGAGCGGCCCCGGAAGAGGGTGAGACGCCAGGCCAGCTCCTCGAACAGGCGCTCGCAAGCGCAAGGCGCCTTCGGCTCTTCGCCTTCCGCGACGTGAGTGCCGATGTTCCCAGCCATCACAGCGCTAGGACGCTTGCCACGGTCGCCTCAGCCATGGTCGCGAGCCACGTCACGCGAGTCCGGCTGCTCGACGGGCTCCGCCATACCCCGGAATCCCGATGCGCCGGTCGACCTTGTCAACTTGCGGCACGTCTCCGACAGGTCTTCCGGAATCCCGAAGAATTTGAGACCTCCTGCCCTGCTGGTCCATCTCAGATCGAGAGCGTGGGCAGAGGCGGAATGCCCTGAACTGCTATGGGGGGACTGAACCCAGATCGTCCCGGCGTGAGTCCAAGATGTCGACGGACCATTGTCGGCGGCGCGCGGAAGTTGGGACTCCTCGGCTTCCCGTGGGCTGGCGCCGCCGCGGAACGGCGGTCTCGTGCTTGATCTGTAAGGCGTCTGGCCCTGGGATGGTCCCGGCGCGGGACGTGAACGCGTCGGCTGCCTTGGTTTCGGAGCTGCCAAGCCAACCCAAGCCTCGTGACAGGAACGACGCGTGCGCGCCACCACGGCATTCAACAAGGTCCTCACGCCACTCCGCCCTCGGCCAGATCTCGCCAGCACAGTTCGAAGCACGACACACTGCACAAGCAGCTGCGGCCTAACCCAGGTCCGCAGTCACTAGGTGTCCCCGAGCGGGTCAACTCCAACCCCGTCCAGGGCGCCAGTCATCCGGTGGAGTTGGTCACGCGGGCGGCCGACGTCAGCCGGGGCTCGGAACCAGGCCCAGCTCCGCTCTGAGCCGCACCTCGAACTCGGCCAGCTGCCGCTCCACTTCGTCACGGCGCTGCCGCCGGGGCAGCACGACCTCGTTGCGGTAGCGCTCCAGGAAGTACGCGATGGTCTCGATCCGCAGCCGGATCGAGCTCGCGGGCTTGTTCTCGTCGATGTCCTTGAAGCAGAAGTAGGGGGTGCCGGAGTCCTGAACGATCCGTTGCACCGTGGAGTACACGGGCGCGTCGTGGCCGCACTTGAAGCTTGACAGCTCGACCGCGACGAGGTTGGGGTGCCGGGCGGCGACCTTGGCGGCCCACAACTTGCGCGAGGTGTTCTCCGAGTACGAGTGCTTCCACACGTCGGACAGGTCGAAGGGCGAGGCGATCGCGCCCTCGTGTACCTCCGCGCCGAAGAGGCGGTCGAGCAGGTCGGCGTCCGTGGGCAGGGTGTCGGCGGTGAAGACCGGGTAGCCCGCCCGCTGCAGGTCGTCGAGGATCCCGTGGTTGATCCCGGGGTCGCCGTGGTACGGCCGACCCAGCAGGACCACCCCGATCCGGTCGGTCTCTTCCAGCTCATCGAGCACCTCGCCGGCCTGCTGGCTCAGCTCGGCCCAGAAGGCGGCCAGCTCGGCAAACCCGGCGCGCACGGCCCGCTCGTTCTCCTGCGGCGTGAGGCCTAGGACGTCGACGAAGGCGAGGTACATCTGGCGCTCGCACAGACGTTCGTCGCTGAGGTCGACGATGGGGTCCAGGTAGCGCACGCCCGCCTCGGCGAAGAGGTCACCTTCCTTGATGAACGCGGCCTTCACGGCCTCGGGGGTGGCGGTCACGGCGGCGCACGCCCGGGACGACACGGTTCCCGGTAGTGCCGCGGGAAGCGCGTCGATCATCGGGAAGAACACCAGGTCGAGCGGGTGCCGACGATGGTGCACGACGAGCAGGTCGTGCACGTGCGGGATGCCGAGCTTGCTCGGGAAGCAGGGATCGATCGACGCCCGCCGGACCCCCTCGCTGTAGAGGCGGTCGCTGGTGAAACTGGAGTAGACGAGGTTGCGGGCCGGCACCCCGAGAGACTCGAAGTAGGCGGAGAAGAAGGGGTTCGCCGAGTACATGTTCAGCGCGCGCGGGATCCCGATGCGCAGGCCGGCCCGCGTTGCGAGCAACTGGTTGCGGTGGGCTCGGCGCGCTGTCATTCGGCCGGTGTCAGGGGGATCGGCGACGACAAGAGGCCGCCGGGAGCGCCACACCCCCTTCCCGGCCAGCTCGGCGAAGTTCGGGTACGCGGCCTTGGCCGAATCCATCCCCTTCTTGATGGACCGCATCACGGCGACGTCCTCGACGCCTCCGCGGTCGCAGGAGTTGCCGACCACGATGCGCCGGGAGCGGGTCGTGACATCGACCGACACTCTCCCAACCGACGGCGCGGGATCGACCGTCACGTCGATGAAGGTCCGCAAGCAGGCGTTCTTGCAGAAGGAGCAGCGGGTGTCCTCGCCGCGGTTGGTCTGGTAGGTGAGCGAGCGGACGGCGGGAAGGCCGACGAATGTCGTCCGGTGTCCTGCCTCCCACAGCCGGATGGCCTCGAGCGCGCTGCCGATCGCCCCGGACTCCCCGCAGTGCTCGTGCACCACCACTCGGGGCCGGTCCGCCTCGCCCCGGAACCGGGCCTCGATGAAGTCGACCTGCGCCTTCACCGCCGCGAGGTTGTGCTGGGTGCCGCCCTGCAGCACGAAGGTGCGGCCCAGCCCCGGCAGGTTGGGCATCTGCGCCACGTACAGCCAGATGTTCTTGGGCAGGACCGCAGCCAGCCCCGCCATGATCTCTCCCGGCTGCCAGCCCTGGCGCTGGAAGCCGACGATGTCGGACTGGAGGAACACCGCGCAGCCGTACCCGAAGGTTGGCATCCGTTCGGCGGTGAAGGCGGTCTCGGCGTATTGGTCTACCGGCACCCCGAACAGCTCGGCCGTCGACTGCAGGAAGAACCCGTTGCCGGCAGAGCACTGGGTGTTGAGCCGGAAGTCGGTCACCTGGCCGTTCTTCAGGATGATGATCTTGATGTCCTGGCCGCCGACGTCGCAGATGACGTCCACGTCCCCGTAGGAGTGCACCGCGGACTGGGTGTGGGCCACGGTCTCCACCAGCGCGACGTCCGCCCCCAGCGCCTCACGCAGCACGTCCTTGGCGTACCCCGTCGTGCCGACGCCGAGCACCCGAAGGGTGGCCCCCTGACCGACGATCTGCTCCTCCAGCCGGGACAGGACGTCCTTGGTGTCCTCGATCGGGTTGCCCTTGGACAGCTGGTAGGCCTTGGCGAGCACCGACCGGTCCGCCGCCAGCAGCACCGCCTTGGTGGAGGTGGAACCGCCGTCCAACCCGACGAACGCCTCGACCACCTCCCCCGCCCGCACCTGTGGTGGGGTGAACGCCGGGCGCCGGTAGCGGTCCAGGAAGGCCGCGAGCTCCTCGTCGTCGGCGGACAGCGCCCGGCTCCCGGACCTCGCCTTCTCCGCCAGCCGGCCCACCTCGACGTACTCCCGCAGCGGCCCCGTGCCGCGGTAGCGGACCGCCCCGGCCGGCTCTCGACGCCCCAGCTCGACCGCGCCGAGTGCGGCGAAGTACAGCGCGTGCTCCGGAACCCGGATCACCGCGTCGAGCTCGTCGTCGACGATGACCCCGCGCTCGTCCCACAGCCGCCCGATGTTGTGCCGCCAGGCATCCACCAGCCCCGGCAGGTAGACGTGCGGACCACCGAGCAGCAGCACCTCGGGGCGCAGCGTGTTGCCGCGGGTGAGGACCGACAGGTTCTGCCCGACGATGGCCTCGAACACCGAGGCCATGAGCTCGCTGGCCGGCACGCCGAGCTTCTGCAGCGAGTTGACGTCGGTCTCGGCGAACACCCCGCACTTGCCGGCGACCGGGTGCACCTTGACACCCCGGTACGACATGGCGGTCAGGTCGTCCGGGGCGATCCGCAGCTTGGTGGCGATCTTGTCCAGGACCGCGCCGGTTCCGCCCGCGCACTTGTCGTTCATCGAGGCGACCTTGGTCGCCCGCCCGGTCCGGTCGTCCCGTCGGAAGATGATGATCTTGGCGTCCTGCCCACCAAGCTCGACCACGGAGCCGGCCCCGGGGTGGCGTTCCTCGACGGCGAGGGCGACCGCGGTGACCTCCTGCACGAACCGGGCGCCCAGGTGCGGCGCCAGAACGGCACCACCGCTGCCAGTGATAGCGAGGCTGCGCTCCTCCAGGGCCGCCGGGAAGGCTTCCTCGATCCGGTCCAGGAGCTCCAGCGCCAGCTCCGCCTGCCGGGTCTCGTGGCGCTGGTAGTGAGCCCACAGCAGCTCGCCGGACGCCGCGTCGACGACGACCGCCTTGACGGTCGTGGACCCGACGTCCAGACCGACCGCGACCCGGCTCACCCGGTGCCCACCAGGTCGGCCACGTGCCGCGTGAACGTCGCGGCGGTCCCCGCCACCCCGGGGACGCGGGGAACCCGGTAGGTCGCGCGCGTCAGCACCGGGCGCTGAGCCGCGACCTCGCGCACGTCGTCCAGGCCGAGTCCGGTGTCCCGCAGCGCCTGCTCCAGTTCCGCGTTGCACTTCGCGCGGGCGTCGCCCAGGGCCATCTGCACCCGGCTGTGCGCGTTGACCTCCCCCTCGCCGGACGTCTCCACCGGCAGGTACACCATGTCCGGATAGTGGCTGGTCACCGCCGACTGGACCCCGTCGGACTGGGTGGACGGCATGCAGCCGAACGGCTTGAGCGACACGACCATGTGGCACAGCCCGTGGGTGGAGTAGTAGAGGTTCTTGGCCACCTCGAGGTGGCCCTCGCCCCCGGCGGCGCGCGTGTTGTAGTACGGGTGCGCCATGCGCTGCAGCTCGTACTGGTCCGCCAGCGGGTGGGCCTGGCCGCCCAAGGCCTTCCGGTAGCGCTCCCACTCGCGGACAAAGGCCCGCTCGGCGACTCCCAGCGGCGCGTTCGCGCGCCGGACCCGGACGTCGTCGACGAGACGGCCGAGCCAGTCGCCCCGGGCGCGGACGGCTCGATCAGGCCCGATCCCCCGCCGGTCGAGGTTGCGCTGCCTGGTCTGGGCCAGCAGGTAGGTGATCCAGGTGCTCATCGGCTCGACGACCACCTGGGCCCCCTCGCGTTCGAGGAACTCGAACATCCGGAAGTTGCCGTCGCCCTCCGTGGTCTGCGCCCAGAACTCTCCGGTGACCTTCACCACCGGTCGCACCCTCGTGCGGTCGACCCGCACCTCGCCGAGCCGGTCCCTGACCTCGCCGAGGACCCGGACGAACCGTGGATCGCGCAGCTGGGCCACGACGGCGGCGACCTGGTCGGCTCGACCGGGCCTGCCCGGCACCGCCGAGGCCGCCCGGCGCAGCCATCGCGAGGGCGCCGCCGGACCGTCCCCAAAGACCTCGCCCACCCGGTCCAGGCACTCCGCCATCACCCGGTCGGTCTCCCCGGGGACGACCTCAAACGGCCGGATCTGGTAGCTGAGGTCGTTGAGCAGGTCCCCCACGACGATGGCGTTGAGCAGCGCGAGGAAGAAGTCCACGCCGAAGTCGATGCCGGCCCCTCGACCGACCTGGTCCAGGCCGGAGTCCTTGTCGAACAGGGCGACCCGGAATCCGTCGAACCCGGCGTTGTGCAGCGCCAGGCGGTACTCCGACTCGTACATGCCGAACCGGCACGGACCGCAGGCCCCCGCGGTCACCATGACGTAGCGGTCGATCAGCTGCTGGCGGGTGGACCCCCGGTCCTCGAGGCCCTGCAAGTGCTTCACCAGGCTGCCCACGGTGAAGTAGTTGGGATTGCACTGCCCGTTGTTGCCGTACTCCCTGCCCACCTGGAACGCCTCGACGTCGGGGGTGGGCAGCGGCTCGGCGTCGTGGCCGAGGCCGCCCAGCGCCGCCTGGATGAGCCGCTCGTGCTTGGCGGTCAGCCCGAAGAACAGGATGCGCGCAGCTTCCCGGTGCTCCCGCGTGAAGGGGCGCTCGGTGGGCCGGCGGTAGTGCGCCGGCCGGGGTCCGAGGCCGGCAGCCCGCTCGAGGCGGTCCCGCTCGGCCGCCAGCCGCAGCCGCAGCTCCTGCTCCGGCACGCGGGCGTGAGCTCGATCGGTCGAGGCCACCGTCTTCCTCGTTGGCTCGGGGCAAGCGCACGCTTCCCCACGGCGTGCTCCGGACGAGTCCGACCGTAGCGCACGACCGGCCGTTCCCCCAGGGCCCGGCGAGGTGTCGCCGGAGGTGGCGCGCCGGTCGCGGGTGGCTCGCGGCGGGCGCTACCGAGCCGCGGATGGTTCTCGACGCTGATGTGATCGTCGTCCCGGCCAGCGCTGGCCCAGGCCCCGCGGTCGCGTACGTAGGCCATGGGGCCGAGTGTCCATCAGACGGCGTGTTCGACCTCGTGCGACGCGACCTCCGATCCGGGGACGAGATCGCCCTGAGCCGCGGGGTGGAGCGGACAGACGAAGGCGCTGGTCCGGACTCCCACGGCGGCGGTCGATACGTCGGCTTTCGCTGCCTCGAGGGTGGTGTCCGACAAGCGCACAGCGACCTGACCCTCATCTTCCGGGACCGGGTTGGGCAGGTCGTCGACGAACCTGCAATCCCGGTGCCGGAACCCTGCGGCGACCTACAGCCCGGGGCTCGGTCAGCCCCTCACACGGAACATCTGACACGCCCGCTCTCCCCTGACGGTGCAACGCTCGCCACCACCGTGCTCCGACCGGGTGACGCCAACGCCCGGCTCATGGTCGTGGACCTCGCGTCCGCGGTAACCCTGATGGGTATCAGCCGGTCTCCCAGCTCGGCCGTGGCAGGCTTCGACGGTCGCTGGGTCGTCCTCAGCCAGGACACGTCGGTCCATCCCGAGCTCGCCCCAGACGACCGAGGCTCAGCGGTCGCCGGGCTAGCGCCGGCTCAGCTCCGTAGGGGGCGAGCTCGCTCGGGACGGCGTGTTCGGCCTCCAAACCGCACGGCTCTCGCCGCCTTCCAGCAGATGACGTCCGGGCGTGTTCGGCTCGAATCCGGCGACGGCGAACGTGTCGGCGATCACAGTCGCACCCTTCAACGAGGTGTGCTCCCCATCACCGCCGATGTAGCCCCTCGCCTGGGAGTCCTGTTGGTGTCCAGGTCCGTTGAACGCGTCGTAGATCGACACGAACGTCGCCCCGTTGGCTCGGGCTGCCGCGCGAGTGACGCCTGAGAACGACTCCCAGTCTGCGTGCATTCCTTCTCGATCCCCGCTGCCCGCCAGTCGCTGACCACCGGCACGTAGTGTCGGCATCGGGCGCTCCAGGACCGGAGGAACGGGAAGACGTGGGTTTGGTCAGCCCCCCGCTCGATGCTCCCGTCAGCGACGTGATGACGCGCCTCATGGACGTGTGAGGGATGTCATCGGCTGATGGAGCGGATGCTCGCCACGGTGGGAGTTAAGTGTGGATCCGCCTGCTGCGGCTTCCGGGGCGTTGGGGTAGTCGGACACGGTGCGTTCGCTATCCGCTGAGCCGCCAGCCCTGAGTTCCGCAGATAAGCGATCTTGATGGGCATGTGACGGCACGTTTGCGCAGGTCACGGGCTCGATGGGTCGCCCGATGGGCAGGCAAACGCCGGTTTCGTGTAGGCACACGTCTTGTGGCGTGTCGCGCTTGATCGGGTGGGGTTCGGGGCATGATGGCAGGCATGTACCTGCGGACGATCGCGCGTCGGAACAAGGACGGGTCCGAGGTTCGGTACGTGCAGCTGGCGCACAACGAGCGGCACCCGAGTTCCG
>DATCDE010000168.1 GCA_036510875.1 Actinomycetes bacterium | reverse complement strand
GACCCGGCCCGCCGCGCTGCCTACGGTGGGGGTCGTGCACCGTGAACGCGCCGTGGCCGCCTGGGAGTCCCTCGAGCGGGCCTGCCTGCGCACCGACCGGACCGGGGTCTCGCTGCGGGAGCCGGCGCACGGACTGCACCGATCCCGGCCCAGTAACGCCTGGCCGCTGAGCCAGGTGCTGCACGCGACCGCCCTGCTGCGTGCGATCGGGGTGCCGGCCCCGTTCCAGCCGCTGCTGGCGACGCTGCGGCGGTACCGCTCGGGCGACGGCTACTCGGCCGCGCCGGGGGGCGGGCCGCGGTACTACGACGACAACGCCTGGCTCGGGCTGGCCGCCCTCCAGGGGGGTCAGGTCGAGCTGGCCCGGTCGGTGCTGGGCTTCGTCGAGCAGGGCTGGACGCCCGGCGGCGGCGTCCGGTGGCGGGAGGACCTGCGGTCGGTGCACGCCTGCTCGACCGGGGCGGCCGGGCTGCTGGCGATGGCTGCCGGTCCGCTGGCCTCCGGCGCGGTCGAGCGGGCCGAGCGGGCACTGGGCTTCCTGGAGGGGCCGCTGCGCCGACCGGACGGGTTGGTGGCCGACCACGTCGATGCCGACGGCCGACTGGAGCCCACCGTGTGGTCGTACAACCAGGGGTTGACCATCGGCCTGCACGTCGAGCTGGCCGCCCGGACGCGACCGCCGGGTGACCTCGGCCGGGCCCGCGAGCTGGCCGACGCGACCCTGCGGCACTTCGGCGCCGACGACGGGCTGTGGCGCCAGCCGGTGGCCTTCAACGCGGTGCTCCTGCGGCTGCTGCTGCGGCTGCACGCGGCGGACGGCGACCCACGGTGGCCGCAGGTCGTTGACGACTACCTGGAACGGGCCTGGGCCTCGGCCCGCGACCCGGAGACCGGGCTGTTTCTCGGCGGGGGGATCGGTCGCTACGACGACGGGGTCGCCCTGGACCAGGCGGGGCTGCTCCAGCTGTTCGCGCTTCGGGTCATGCCGCCGCAGCAGTGGGCGACGGTGCGCTGAGCGTCAGTCCTCGTCGTGCTGCTCGGCCAGCTTGCCGCGCAGCTGCAGCACGGCCTTGGTGTGCATCTGGCAGATCCGGCTCTCGGTGACCCCGAGGACCTGACCGATCTCGGCCAGGGTCAGCCCCTCGTAGTAGTACAGCGTGACGACGATCTTCTCCCGCTCGGGCAGCGTGTTGATCGCCTTGGCGAGCAGGTACTTGGTCTCCTCGGACTCGAACGCCGATACCGGGTCCTCGGCGCGGGTGTCCTCCAAGGTGTCGACAAGGCTGAGCTTGTCGCCCTTCTCGCCACCGACGCTGAGCAGCTCGTCGAGGGCCACGACGTTCACGAAGGACACCTGGCTGAAGATCTGGTGCAGATCCTCCAACGCGATGCCCATCTCGGCGGCCACCTCGGCCTCGGTGGGCGTGCGGTGCAGGGACGACTCGAGGCTCGCGTAGGCCTTCTCCACCTCGCGGGCCTTGTACCGGATCGACCGCGGGATCCAGTCGATGGCCCGCAGCTCGTCGATGATCGCGCCGCGGATCCGGCTGATCGCGTAGGTCTCGAACTTGATCGCCCGGTCGAGGTCGAACTTCACGATCGCGTCGATGAGCCCGAAGATGCCGTAGGAGACCAGATCGGCCTGCTCGATGTTCGGTGGCAGCCCGACGCCGACCCGGCCGGCCACGTACTTGACCAGCGGCGAGTAGTGCAGGATCAGCCGCTCCCGCAGCTGCTGGCCGCCGGTCGCCTTGAAGTCACGCCACAGCTGCTGCAGCGCGGCCTCGGCATCGGCCTTGTCGGCGGCTGCGTCAGCTGCCGCGGCGGCCGCCGGGTCGACGGGCGCGACGTCGATGTCGTCGGCGTCGTCGTCCAGGTCGGCACCAACCACGGCGAGGTCGTCCTCGGCCGTGACGGCCCCGCCGTCAGGCTCGGGGGTGCGCCCGCTCATACGTGGTCCTCAACCTTTCGACTGACACATGGGTGTAGATCTGCGTGGTTGCGAGCGTAGCGTGGCCGAGCAGCTCCTGGACGGAGCGGAGGTCCGCGCCCCCCTCGAGCAGGTGCGTGGCCGCCGAGTGCCGCAGCCCGTGCGGACCCACATCGGGCGCGTCCGGCACCGACCGTAGTCGCTGGTGCACCAGCTCGCGGACCGCGCGGACCCCCAGCCGGTGGCCGCGCGCCCCGAGGAACAGCGCTGGGCCGCTCGTCGCGGTCACCAGAGCGGGCCGGCCATGGCCCAGCCACTCGGTCACGGCACGGGCCGCAGGCAGGCCGATCGGCACCGTGCGCTCCTTGCGCCCCTTGCCGAGGACCCTCAGCACCCGCCGCTCGAGGCTGACGTCGTCAACGTCGAGGCCGACCAGCTCACTGACCCGGATGCCGGACGCGTAGAGCACCTCGAGCACCGCGCGGTCCCGCAGGTGTCCGGGGTCGCCGTCGTCGGCGGCGACCGCAGCCACCTCGAGCAGCTGGCGGGCGTGCTCCTGGTGCAGCACCGCCGGCAGGGTGCGGTGGGGGCGGGGCGCCGCCAGCAGCCGGGCGGGGTCCTCGACGAGCAGCCCACGGCGGACCGCCCAGGAGGTGAAGGTGTGGGCGGCGGCCGCCCGCCGGGCCAGGGTGCTGCGGGCCGCTCCCCCGGCGGACTGGGCAGCCAGCCAGGAGCGCAGCAGGGGCAGGTCGAGGCCGGCGAGGCCGACGACGCCTCGGCTCGCGGCGAAGGTCAACAGCGACGTGACGTCACCGACGTAGGCGCGCACGGTGTGCGCCGACAGGTCACGCTCGGCCGACAGGTGCGCCCGAAACCCCTCCAGCGCCTCGGCCGGGCCGGGCGGGAGGTCCAGCGCGCCGTGGGCCGGCGTCGCGGCCCCCCCCGCCCGGACGTCACGGGTCATGGGGCCACCGTCGGTCGGATCGGGACCGAGGTCAAGGACCGCCACGCGGCAGCGGGTAGAGATCGTCCGAACGGCCAGGGGTCTCCGCCAGCCGGTACCCCCCGGACGCTCCCTCCACCAGGCCCAGCAGCTCGAGCTGCCGGATCCACTGGAGCACCAGGTCGAGGGACAGCCCGGACACCGACGCCAGCTTGGCCGGGAGGCTGGGCCGCCGGACCGGCACCGCCTCCAGCACCCGCAGCGCCACCGGGTCGAGCAAGTCCTCGGGGCGGGCCTTGACGGCGGCCGGCGGCGGCTGGGCCAGCCCGTCGGTGAGCGAACCGACCAGCTCGACGATCGCGCCGGCGTGGGTGACCAGCACCGCCCCGAGCTCGCGGATCTGGTGGTGGCAGCCGGCCGACATCACCGAGGTCGCCGGCCCGGGCACGGCCATCACCTCCCGGGACAGCGACCGGGCCCAGCCCGCGGTGTTGCGCGCCGCGCTGCGCAGCGCGGCCTCGACCAGGACGGTGCCCCGGGTCAGCGCGGGGATCAGCCGGTTGCGGTCGAGGAACCGGGCCCGGGTGGGATGGCACCCCGGGGGCAGCTCGCTGACCAGCAGCCCCTCGGGCGCGATCCGGCCGAACAACGCATCGTGCCCACGCGGGCAGGCGACGTCGACGCCACACGCGAGCACCGCCACGGTCAGGCCGGAGCCGGCCAGCACCCCCCGGTGCGCAGCCGCGTCGACGCCGTATGCGCCGCCGGAGACGACCGCCCACCCGGCGTCCGCGAGGCCGGCTCCCAGCTCGGCCGCCACGTGCGTGCCGTACGCGGTGGCTGCGCGGGACCCCACGAGCGCCACCGACCGCAGCGCGGCGAACCGCAGGTTGCCGGGGCCGCGCACCCACAGAGCGAGCGGCGGAGCGGCCGGGCCCCTGGCCCCGACCGAGCCGGCCAGGTCCTGGAGCTGGCTGGGCCACTCCAGGTCGCCGGGCACGACCAGCCGGGTGCCCGTGCGCTCGGCCCGGTCGAAGTCGCGTTCGGCGTCGGCGTCGGACAGCCGTGCCCGGTAGTGCTCGACCCCGGGCAGGCCCCGGGTCACCGGCCCGGACCTGCTGCAGGACCTCGGGCGCCCCGAACCGCTGCACCCGCTGCCACAACAGGGGGTCGTTGGGCTCGGCCAGCCGGCACAGCGCGGCCCTCGCGACCCGGTCGTCGTCCGGGCCGGTCATGCCGCGGCCCCCGGGATCGCGGCACTGGTCCGTAGGTCGATGGCCGGCAGCACTTCGGGCACGCCCGGCTGGTCCCGCCCGGCGAGGTCGGCGAGGGTCCAGGCCACCCGCAGCACCCGGTCGACTCCGCGGGCGGTCAGCCGGCCGTGGCCGAACGCTTCGTGGGGCGGCGCCAGCGCGGCCGGGGGCAGCCGCCAACGGGGTCCGCGCAGCTCGACGCCCGGCACCCGCGCGTTGCAGGCCCAGGGGGTGCCGCGCCAGCGCTGTTCGGCACGCTCCCGTGCGGCGAGCACCCGGCGAGCCACCGCGGCCGACGGCTCGTGCCGCCCGGCGTCCAGCAGCTCGACCCGGCTCGGCTGGGTGACCCCGACCACCAGGTCGATCCGGTCGAGCAGTGGTCCGGACAGCCGCCCGGTGTAGCGCATCTTCTGGATCGGGGTGCAGGACCACGCCGCCGGCTGGCCCGGCACCACCACGCCGGACAGCACGCACGGACAGGGGTTCGCGGCCAGCACCAGCTGGAACCGGGCCGGGTAGCGCACGCTGCCCCTCGACCGGTCGAGCACCACCTCGCCGGACTCCAGCGGCTGGCGCAGCGCTCCCCGTCGTCGCAGCGCCAGTTCCGTTCCAGGACCACGATGCCCTACGCGACCAGATGCCTGGTCGCGACGTCCTCCCCGTACCGGCCGAGCGCGTCGGTCGCCCGCATCCGCACCACCTCCGCGACCCACGGTGGGCCGTGCGGACCGGCTCGGACCGGCGTGGTCAGCGGGCTGAGGACGACAGGGGCTGTGGACGGCGGGGCCGCCGGGCCGGTCAGGACTCGGGGATCTCCAGCTCGCTCTTGGCGAGCTCCTCCACGTTGACGTCCTTGAAGGTGAGCACCTTGACGTTCTTGACGAACCGGGCCGGCCGGTACAGGTCCCACACCCAGGCGTCGCTCATGGTGACCTCGAAGTACACCTCGCCGTCGGCCGAGCGCACCTGCAGGTCCACCTTGTTGGTCAGGTAGAAGCGCCGCTCCGTCTCTACCACGTAGGAGAACAGGCCCACCACGTCGCGGTACTCGCGGTAGAGCTGCAGCTCCATCTCGGTCTCGTACCGCTCGAGGTCCTCGGCACTCATGCGCCCTCCCCGGCTGCGAGCTCCTCGACCCTGGGGGCCCTCACGTCCAGCACCCCTGCATCATGCCCCTCCGCGCGGCGCACCGTGACGAAGCACCGTCGATGCTCGGCGCACGGCCCGTGGGCGGCCAGCCGCTGCCGGTGCAGCGGGGTCACGTAGCCCTTGTGGGTGGCGAACTCGTACTCCGGGAACTGCTCGTGCAGGTCCACCATGATCCGGTCCCGGGTCACTTTAGCGAGCACCGACGCCGCGGCCACGCAGGCCGCCACCCGGTCCCCCTTCCAGACGGCGAGACCCGGCACCCCGAGACCGCGGACCGGGAAGCCGTCGGTGAGCACGTAGGCCGGTTCGACGTCGAGCCGGGCCAGCGCCCGGCG
Source organism: Actinomycetes bacterium (assembly GCA_036510875.1). Taxonomy (NCBI): domain Bacteria; kingdom Bacillati; phylum Actinomycetota; class Actinomycetes; species Actinomycetes bacterium. The sequence continues at coordinate 8,082 of DATCDE010000168.1, read as the reverse complement.
CATGCCCTCGATGTTGGCCACGTGCAGCCCGATCCGGTCCACCTCGTCGGCGTCGACGACGACCACCGACCAGGCCAGCGCCCGCTCGTGCACCTCGGCGTACACCGCCTCCCGAGCCGCCGTCGTGAGCAGCTTGGAGTCGGCCAGCCCGGGCACCTGTCCCCGGCGGCCGTCCGGGAGCACGACCGCGGCGACCACGAGCGGGCCGGCGCACGCGCCCCGCCCGGCCTCGTCGATGCCTGCGACCGGAGCGAACCCGGCCCTGGCCAGCGCCCGCTCGTAGGCCCACAGCCCGGAGTCCCGGCGGACGACGACCCGGGGCGGCGCGTCAGGCCGCGTCATCGGAGCTCACCTGCCGGGGCAGCGCGGGCGGGCCCTCGGCCAGCAGCCGGGACAGCTCGCTGGCGATCGTCGTGGGATAGACCACCGCGTCGGTGGCGGCCAGCTCATCGAGGCTCCACCAGCGGTGCTCGTGCACCGCGCGCCGCTCCAGTTCGGTGAACCCGCTGACGTCGACGTCGTGCCCGTCGATGCGGACCAGGTAGAAGTACTCGTGCTGGCGGTAGCGCCGGGCGCCGAACGCGAACGCCGCGGTCCGCTCCCACACCGGCCGCCCGAGGTGGACGCCGGTCAGCCCGGTCTCCTCGGCCAGCTCCCGCAAGGCGCCCTGCTCGTGGGTCTCGCCCGGGTCCAGGCCGCCGCCCGGGGTGAACCACCAGTCCCCCTCGGCGGGGTTGTCCGGGTCGCTGCCGCGGAAGAGCAGCAGCCGGTCGGCGGCGTCCAGCAGCAGGACCCTCGCGGCCTCCCGCTCGATCAGCTCGCCCACGACTGGCAGCGTACGTCGGCTCAGTTCCAGCGCTCGAACGGCTCGTCGATGCGCTCCCCGCGCAGGAACGCCGGGAGCAGCTCGGGCAGCCGGCCGGGGAAGAACCGGGCCGTGCTGGCGGTGATCTCCCCGACCGGCCACCAGCGGTGGCCCACATACGCCTCGAGCTCCTCGGGCGTGCGGCCGTCGGCGCGCAGCGGCGGCTCGTGCTCGTCCAGCCGCGCCGTCACGACCAGCTCGTGCTGCAGGATGCGCCGGTGCCGGCGCCGGTAGGTCGCGGTGCGCTGCCAGTTGGGCGGGCCGAAGCGGTCGGCGGCCAGCTCGAGGCCGGTCTCCTCCCGCAGCTCGCGGACGGCGGTCTGCTCGACCGACTCGCCGGGCTCCATCCCGCCGCCGGGCAGCTCGTGCCACCGCCCGGTCTCCGGCATCAGCGGGTCGATGGTGTGGAACAGCAGCACCCGTCCGCCGGCGTCCAGCAGCACCACCCGCACCGACGTCCGTTCGACGTCGTACCCCTCCCCCTCCTGCATGGGGGTCAGGCGCGTGCGAGGGCTCGTCGGCGACGGCGTCCGCGGCGCAGCGCGACGAGCGGGACCGCGCCCACGAAACCGGCCGCGAGCGGCGCACTGGAGGTCGCCGCCGCGACCAGCTTGGGCTGGTCGAACGTGGCTGGGACTCTCAGGATCGCCGCATGGCTGATCGGCCAGATGATCACGAAGGCGCGGCCGATCACCTTGTTCGCGGGAACCGTGCCGCCGCCAGGGTCGCCGAGGTGGGAGCGCGAGTCGGCCGACGCGGAGCGGTGGTCGCCCATGACCCACAGCCGACCCTCGGGCACGCTGACGTCGAACGGCACGTCCGAGGGGCTGTCACCCGGGTAGAGGTAGGACTTCTCGTCCAGCGGCACACCGTTCACCGTGACCCGGCCCTGAGCGTCGCAGCAGGCGACCCGGTCGCCGGGGACGCCGATGACCCTCTTGACGAAGTCCTTCTCGGACGGCGGGGCGAACCCGAACAGCCCGGCGACCCACTCCGCGGCCTTGGAGACCGGGTTGGTGGGCGCGGTCAGCGTGACCTCGGGGCTGAACGAGTCCAGCCCGTTGAACACCACGATGTCGCCGCGGTGGATGGACCGCAGGTGGTAAACGACCTTGTTGACCAGGACCCGGTCCCCGATCCGCAGGGTGTTCTCCATCGACCCCGAAGGGATGAAGAACGCCTGGACCAGAAAGGTCTTGATCAGCAGCGCCAGCCCGACGGCGATGATCACCAGGATCGGCAGCTCGCGCCACAGCGACCCCTGCGGCTTGTGCCGGTGCCCGCTGCCGGACGACCCGGATGCTTGCGGTTGCTCGGCCCCGCCTGGGTCATGGGTGTCGTCAGCGGCCACGTCGTCCACGTTCGCGAGCCTATGCGGGGACTGGGGAGAACTCGGTGCTCAGCTCGCGCTGGGCGTGTTCTCGCGACGCTCCTTGATCCGCGCGGCCTTGCCGCGGCGCTCACGCAGGAAGTACAGCTTGGCCCGCCGGACGTCGCCGCGGGTGACGACCTCGATCTTCTCGATGATCGGGGTGTGCAGCGGGAAGGTCCGCTCGACGCCGACGCCGTAGCTGACCTTGCGCACGGTGAAGGTCTCCCGGACGCCAGCACCCTGCAGCCGGATGACCAGGCCCTGGAAGACCTGGATCCGGGACTTGTTGCCCTCCACGACGCGCACGTGCACCTTGAGGGTGTCGCCCGGGCGGAAGGCGGGAAGGTCGCTCCGCAACGAGGCGGCGTCAACGGCGTCCAGGGTGTTCATGTCAGTCTCCTCACAGGTGCCACAGGTCACCCGCGGTCAGTGGTCGGGTGGTACGTGAACCGCGTCGCGGGCCGCTGGGTCCACCGGTACGGCGCTCCCCTGTGGCAGGGCACCTCGGCGGATCGAGCAGCCCCTTAGTGTGACACAGGGGGCTGGCCCCGGGAAAACCGGCCGTCTGGGCCGACGACCCAGCCCGCCTCGGCGAGCACGACCAGGTCACGCGCGTCGCAGGACGCGGGGTCGAGCGCGGCCACCAGGTCCGGTCGCACCGTCGCCGTCCGCAGCAGGGACTGGTTCCGGCGCCAGCGCCCCACCGCTGCGTGGTCTCCCGACAGCAGCACAGGCGGCACGTCCAGGCCGCGCCAGCTGGCCGGCTTGGTGTAGCCGGGGTACTCCAGCAGCCCGTCCGCGTGCGACTCCTCCACCAGCGAGCCGGCATTGCCGACCACCCCGGGCAGCAGCCGGGCCACCGCCTCGACGATGACCAGCACCGCGGCCTCGCCGCCGTTGAGCACGTAATCGCCGATCGACAGCTCGTCGACCGGCATCCGGGTGCGGGCGTCCTCGATCACCCGGGCGTCGATGCCCTCGTAGCGCCCGCAGCCGAAGGCCAGCCAGGGCTCGGCGGCCAGCTCGTGCGCCAGCTCCTGGGTGAACACCCGGCCGGACGGCGTGGGCACGACCAGCCGCGGCCGGTGCGGTCCGTCCGGCGGGGCGGCCGCGAGGACCGCGTCCAGCGCGCCGCCCCACGGCTCCGGCTTCATCAGCATGCCGGCACCCCCGCCGTACGGGGTGTCGTCGACGGTGCGGTGCCGGTCGGTGGTGAACGTGCGCAGGTCATGCACCCGCACCTCGAGCAGCCCTGCGGTGCGGGCCCGGCCCACCAGCGACAGCCGCAGCGGCTCGAGGTACTCGGGGAAGATCGAGACGACGTCGACGAGCATCGGGCTACGCGCCGTCCGGCTCGGTGCCCTCGTCGAGCAGGCCGGGCGGAGGGTCGACCACCAGCCGGTTCGCGGCCAGGTCAACCGTGGGGACGATGGCGGCCACGAACGGCACCAGGACCTCGCCGCCGTCCGGACGGCGAACCGAGAGCACGTCGTGCCCCGGCAGATGCAGCACCTCGGCCACCTGGCCGACCGGCTGACCGGCGACGGTGACGACATCGACCCCGACCAGCTGGTGGTCGTAGTACTCGTCCTCGTCGTCCGGGGTCTGCTCCGGGTCGACGTCGGCCAACAGCAGGGTGTGGTGCAGGCCCTCGGCCGCCGTCCGGTCGTCGATCCCGGCGAAGTGCAGCAGCAGCCGACCGCTGTGCACCCGCCCTTGGACGATGGTCAGCGGGCCGACGTCGGCCGGGTCGGTGAGCACGACGGTGCCGGGGCCCAGGCGGGTCTCCGGCTCGTCGGTGCGGACCTCGACCACGACGTCGCCCTTGATGCCATGGGCGCGGCCGATCCGGCCCACGACCAGGAGCACGGGGTTAGCGCGCCTCGTCGACGTCGAGGAAGTCGATGCGCACCCCGCGGCCGCCGTTGAGCGCGCCGACGACCGTGCGCAGCGCCCGCGCGGTGCGGCCGCCCCGGCCGATGACCTTGCCCAGGTCGTCCGGGTGAACCCGGACCTCGAGGACCCGCCCCCGGCGCAGGGACCGATCGAGCACCCGGACGTCGTCCGGATGCTCGACGATCCCCTGCACCAGGTGGTCGAGCGCGTCGTCGAGCATCAGGCCTGCTCGGTGCTCTCAGCCGGGGTCTCGGCGACGGCCTCAACGACCTCGATCGCCTCGACGGTCTCGGCGGGCACCTCGGCGGGAGCCAGGGTGGCCTCGGCCACCGCGGGCTGCCCCGCCGGGGCCTGCTCCGCCGGGGCGTCGTCCTTCTTGGCCTCCTTGGGGGCCTGCTTGGGGGCCTGCTTGGGGGCCTCCTTGGGTGCCCTGGCCTTCGGCGTCACGGCCTCGGCCATCGGCTCGGAGGCGGCGGCCTTCGCGGCCGCCTCGAACACGGCCTTCTTGTCCGCCTTCGGCGCGGCGATGCGCAGGGTGCCCTCGGCGCCGGGGAGGCCCTTGAACGTCTGCCAGTCGCCGGTGATCTTGAGGATCGCCAGCACGGGCTCGGTCGGCTGCGCGCCGACGCCCAGCCAGTACTGCGCCCGCTCGGAGTTGACCTCGATGAACGAGGGGTCCTCCATCGGGTGGTACTTGCCGATCTCCTCGATCGCGCGGCCGTCCCGCTTGGTGCGCGCGTCGGCGACCACGATGCGGTACTGCGGGGCATGCATCTTGCCCAGGCGCTTGAGCTTGATCTTGACAGCCACGAAGCGTTCGTCTCCAGGTGTAGGTGCGGGTGAGGCGGCGGGCGCCGCGTGGGGACACGGCGTGCTGCCTCGGGTGGACCTGGCCTGCGGGGTGAGAGGGTCCACACGCGTGCCTGGCTCAGCGGACCATTGTGCCAGACGTCGGCCACCTCACACCAAACCCGCCTCCCCCGCCCGTCCCCCACCCGCATGAAGAGGACGGCGGGGGCTAGCGGTGGGCTAGCGGGAGGGGGGCAGCAGGTCCTTGAACTCCGACGGCAGCTCGAAGGTCTCCAGCGCCGCGGCCTGCTCCGCCTCGGCACCCTCGGCCCGGCGCAGCAGCGCGGCCTGCTCGTCCTGCGCCCGCTTGGCCGGGTTGCCGCTGCCCCGCTTGGCCTTCTTGACTGGCTTGCCCTTGGCCGCCTTGCCGCGCCGCCCGCCGGGGATGCCCGGCATGCCCGGGAGGCCGCCGCGACCGAGCTGGCTCATCATCTTGCGGGCCTCGCCGAACCGCTCGACCAGGTTGTTGACGTCGGACACCTCGCTGCCCGAGCCCCGCGCGATCCGGGACCGGCGCGAGGCGTTGAGGATCTTCGGGTCGGCCCGCTCGGCCGGGGTCATCGACTGGATGATCGCGGCCACCCGGTCCATCTCGCGCTCGTCGAGGTTCTCGATCTGCTCGCGCATGTCGCCCATGCCGGGCAGCATCCCGAGCAGCTTCGACAGCGAGCCCATCTTCTTCACGGCCTGCATCTGGCCGAGGAAGTCCTCCAGGGTGAAGTCCTGGCCCGAGGTGAGCTTGGCCGCCATGGCGTCGGCCTGGTCCTTGTCGAAAGCCTTCTCGGCCTGCTCGATCAAGGTGAGCATGTCGCCCATGCCGAGGATGCGGGAGGCCATCCGCTCGGGGTGGAAGACGTCGAAGTCGTCGAGCTTCTCGCCGTTCGAGGCGAACATGACCGGCCGGCCGGTGACCTCGCGGATGGACAGCGCCGCGCCGCCGCGCGCGTCGCCGTCCAGCTTGGTGAGCACGACGCCGTCGAAGCCGACCTCGTCGAGGAACGTCTTGGCCGTGGTGACCGCGTCCTGGCCGATCATCGCGTCGACGACGAGCAGCACCTCGTCCGGCGAGACCGCCGCCCGGATGTCGGCCGCCTGCTGCATCAGCTCCTCGTCGATCGCCAGCCGGCCGGCGGTGTCGACGATGACGACGTCGTACAGCTTGGTGCGGGCGTGCTCGAGCGAGCCGCGGGCCACCGCGACCGGGTCACCGACCCCGTTGCCGGGCTCGGGCGCGTACACCGGGACCCCGGCCCGCTCACCCACGACCTGCAGCTGGGTGACCGCGTTCGGGCGCTGCAGGTCGGCGGCCGCCAGCAGCGGGGTGTGCCCCTGGCCGGCGAGCCAGGTCGCCAGCTTGCCCGCGAGCGTGGTCTTGCCGGCGCCCTGCAGGCCCAGCAGCATGATCACGGTCGGCGGGGTCTTGGCGAAGCGCACCCGCCGGGTCTCGCCGCCGAGGATCCCGACGAGCTCGTCGTTGACGATCTTGACGACCTGCTGCGCCGGGTTCAGCGCCTGCGAGACCTCCGCGCCGAGTGCGCGCTCCTTGATCCGGGCCACGAACCCGCGGACGACGGGCAGCGCGACGTCGGCCTCGAGCAGCGCGATCCGGATCTCGCGGCAGGTCTCGTCGACGTCGTCCTCGGACAGCCGGCCCTTGCCGCGCAGGTTCTTGAACGTGACGGCCAGGCGGTCCTGCAAGGTGGCGAACACGGGCGCGCGGTACCTCGTCGTCGGTGGGGAGCGGTCAGGGCAGTCCGGCCAAGGGTAGCCGCCGGTCAGCCCAGCCGGGCGGCCACGGCGGTGGCCACCTGCCCGGCGGCCGCAGCCGACAGCGGGGCGCCCACGCCGTCGACGACGTAGAACACGTCCACCGCCTCCGAGCCCAGGGTGCTCACCAGGGCGGACCGCACGTCGACCCCGGCGGCCGCGAGGGACGCGCCGATCAGGTGCAGCAGCCCCGGTTGGTCGTGCGCCCGCACCTCCAGCACGGTGGCGCTGTCCGATGCGTCGGGGACCACGCCGACCTGTGCCGGCGGCACCGGCACGGCGCGCCGGGCCGGGTAGGCCTCGGCCCGGCGGGTCAGCTCGGCGGCGACGTCCAGCGACCCGTCGAGCAGCCGCCGCACGCCGTCGCGCAGCCGGGCCAGCTCCGGCGGCTCCCCGTACTCGGGCAGGCAGGACCACACCTGCACGGCCATCGGGCCCACCGACCGGGTGGACGCCGACCGCACGGCGAGCCGGTTCAGGCTGAGCACCCCCGCGACCCCGGCCAGCAGGCCGACCCGGTCCGGGGCCACGACGGTGACCTGGAGGCCGCCGTCCGGCAGCGGGGCGGTTAGCACCTCCAGCTGCCCTGATCCGGCCAGCCGCAGCTGCTCGTCGCTGAGGGACGGCGGCTGCGGCACGGCGTGCCCGTGCAGCGCCGAGTGGGTGCGCCGCCCCAGCTCCGCGACCAGCCCGGCCTTCCACTCGGTCCAGGCGAGCGGCCCGGTGGCCTCGGCGTCCGCCTCGGTGAGCGCGGCCAGCAGGTCGAGCACCTCGGTGGTGCGCACGCAGGCGGCCACGTGCGCGACCGTGGCCGGGTCGTCGAGGTCGCGACGGGTGGCCGTGTCCGGCAGCAGCAGGTGGTGCCGGACCAGGGTGACCAGCACCTCGACGTCGTCCAAGCCGAACCCCATCCGCGGCGCCAGGTCGGCGACCACGGCCACCCCCGCCTCGGAGTGGTCGCCCGGCCAGCCCTTGCCGATGTCGTGGAACAGCGCCGCCACCAGCAGCAGGTCCGGCCGGTCGACCCGTCGGGTGAGCGCGGCAGCCCGTGCCGCCGCCTCGACCAGGTGCCGGTCGACGGTGAAGCGGTGCACCGGGTTGCGCTGCGGGCGGCTGCGGACCCGGTCCCAGTCCGGCAGCAGCCGGCTGGTCAGCCCGGCTTGGTCCAGCGCCTCCCAGACGCCGACCATGGGCGGCCCGGCGCCGAGGAGGGACACGAACGCGTCCAGCGCCACCCGTGGCCACGGCTCGGGCAGCGGCGGACACTCCGCGGCCAGCCGGCCCACCGTGTGCGGGGCCAGCGGCAGCCCGGCCTGGGCCGCCGCCGCGGCGG
>DATCDE010000167.1 GCA_036510875.1 Actinomycetes bacterium | reverse complement strand
AGTACGCATCGACCAGGGCAGCCTCGGTCTCCGACAGTGGCGCGCGGGTTGGCGTGGGTGCAGATGTCATGGCTCCGTCCTACCGCACCAAACCGGGCACGGCCACCGGCGAGCGCCGCCGCGGGCACCGCAGACTGGCAGTGGGCCATCGGTGCGCTCCCGGGCACCCAGGGGGGCTCGGTCGGGCAGGCACCCGCCGTGCGACTCACTGACGTGCACAAAGCCGTCGGCACCGTCCGGGCGGGCGACCGGGTCGGCGCCGCGCCTAGAGTCGGGCCATGGCCCTGATCCACCGCGCGACGCTGAGTCCGTCCAAGCTGGAGCTGCTGACCGGCTGGCTGCCGAGCCGGGAGTGGTTCACCGGCGAGGCAGCCGTCCGCCAGCTCGGCTCGTACCGGTTCGACGACCCGGACGGCGAGGTGGGCATGGAGGGGTTCCTGCTGCAGGGGCCGGACGGGTCGGTGCTGCACGTGCCCCTGACCTACCGCGGTGCCCCGCTGGCGCACGCCGAGGACTTCCTCGTGGGCACCATGGAACACTCGGTGCTTGGCACCCGCTCGGTGTACGACGGGTGCGGCGACCCCGTCTGGGTGACGGCGCTGCTCACGGCGGTGCTCACCGGTGGCACCCAGGCCGAGGAGTTCGTCGACATGGACGGCCACCTGGAGCCGCGTGCGGCCACGGCGACGGTCGTCGGCAGCGGGACACCCGGCATGCATGTCGGTCCGGTCGGCGCGGTGAGCTGCCTCGACGAGGGCCGTACGACCATGGTGCGTACCGACGGGTTCGAGCTGGTCGTCGTCCGCGCGGTCGGTGCGGAGGTCTCGGGGGAGCAGACGCTCACCGGCAGCTGGGGGGACGGCGGCCCGGCGGTGCTGGCCGGAGTGCGGTCGCTCGAGACGGCCTGACAGCACCGGCAGGACTGGGACCGGAAGGAGCAGCAGATGGCGGACCGGCTGGCAGGTCGGGTGGCACTGGTCACGGGCGCGTCGTCCGGGATCGGCCGGGCGGTGGCTGTGGCGCTGGCCCGGGAGGGGGCAGCTGTCGCCGTCGCGGCTCGGCGCACCGACCGGCTCGACGCCCTGCGCGAGGAGCTGGTGTCGCTCGGCGTCCGGGTCCTGGTGCTGGAGCTGGACGTCTCGGACGAGGCGGCCTGCCGTGACGCCGTAGCCGGCACGGTGGCCGAGCTCGGTGCCCTGGACATCCTGGTGAACAACGCAGGAGTCATGCTGCTGGGCACGGTGCAGGGCGCCGATACCGAGGACTGGCGCCGGATGATGGGCACGAATGTGCTCGGCCTGATGTACCTGACCCATGCCGCGCTGCCGCAGCTGCTGGAGCGTCGCGGTGTGCTCGTGCAGATGTCTTCGACCGCCGGGCGCACCGCCCGCTCGGGTGTCGCGGCGTACAACGCGAGCAAGTGGGCCGTGAACGCGTTCAGCGAGGGGCTTCGGCAGGAGGTCACCACCCGGGGCGTACGGGTGGTGGTCATCGAGCCCGGGATCGTGCAGACCGAGCTGCGCGACCACATCACCCAGCCGGCGGCTCGGGAGCGGATCCAGGCGTCGGCCGCAGCCATCCGCCAGCTGCAGCCCGAGGACATCGCGGCCGCCGTCGTCTACGCGGCCACCCAGCCGGCGCACGTGGCGGTCAACGAGATCCTGGTGCGCCCCACCGACCAAGAGTGGTGAGCAGGTCGCTGCGGGGCTTCGGATCCGCCCCGGTCGGCAGGGGCTGCCGGCCCGCGCCCCGTCGGTCGGCACGCTCGACCGGGTCAGCTCCCGTCGGGAACAGACTCGGGCGGCGCTGGTGGATGCGCTGTTCGCGCAGCGCTACCAGGCGCTCACCCACCAGCCGCTCGAGACCACCATCCCGACCAGGGTCACCGCCGGCGCGGCGGCCGACCGGTTGGCGCCTGGGCGGTCCGTCGCAAGCGGCAGTTCGACGGCGGCCGAAGGGCGCGCTCAGCCAACGCGAGATCGACCTTCAGGGCAGCCGGCCCGGTCGGACGCTGCTTGCCGACCTCACCGCGCTCGTCCGCAGGCCGGGGCCGGACCGTCCCGCCGGGCCCGGCCGCTGGGCTGGGTGCCGGTCACCATGGCCGCCGGCTCGACATCGCGCTTGCGACGGGCCGCACCGCTCAGCGGTCCGGCTGGCGGAGGGGGATCCGGACCGCGACCACCGTGTCGCCCGGGCGGGAGTCGATGGTGATGGCCCCGCCATGGCGCTCGATGACGATGCGTCGGGCGATGTCAAGACCGAGCCCGGTGCCGTTGCCCACGTCCTTGGTGGTGTCGAACGCCTCAAAGGCGCGGGCCGCCACCTCGGGCGGCATCCCATGACCGGTGTCGCCGAGCCGTACGACGGCAGCGTCGCCATCGACCCGGGTTGAGATCCGCAGGGTCCCCGCCCCGTCCATCGCGTCGACGGCGTTGTCGATCAGGTTGGTCCACACCTGGTTGAGCTCCCCGGCGTAGGCCTCGACGCGGGGACGCCGAGGTCGTAGTCGCGCGCGATGGTGACGCCGTCGCGCAGCTGGTGCCCGAGCATGATCAGCGTGCTCTCGATGCCCTCGGTGACATCGACGTGTTGGATCGACGCCGGGTCCAGCTGTGAGTACGACTTCACCGCGTCCACGAGCTCGGACACCCGACGGGTCGACTCCTTGACCTCGGCGAGCAGAGCCCCCCCGAGAGGGTGCTTGCCACCCACTCGAGACCTGGCTCCAGCGACGGGCCGTCCAGCACGGCCGCGGCACGTTCGCACCATTCGACGTCGACCCCGGTGGCGACCAGTGGCGGTGCGACGACCCAGTCGCGCACCACGCCGTGGCTGTTCAGCCACGACGACGGGGCCTCCTCGCGGTCGGCCCTTCGCGCCCAGCGGCCGGTCGGCCGCGCTGTGCGGCGGCTCGGCCCGTCCCCGGACCGCACAAGGGCTCCGCCAGCGCCTGTCGGCCCTGTCGAAGCCCTCCGCTTCGTACCGTAGCCGCCTTACCGTCCGTTGACCATCCATGGGCACGACGGACACCACCGCCGACCTTGACGACCACCCCGTCGTGGACATACCTATGCATATGACTAGGGAAGTGCTGCACCAGTCCATGAGCTTCCAGCTCGACGCGGGGTCGGGGGTTCCCGCCTACCTGCAGCTGGTGGAGCAGGTGAAGCAGGCGCTGCGGATGGGGCTACTCGGAGTGGCTGACCAGCTGCCCACGGTGAAGCAGGTGGTGGCCGAGGTCGCGGTGAACCCGAACACGGTGCTCAAGGCCTACCGCGAGCTGGAGCGCGACGGGCTGGTGGAGGGCCGGCAGGGGCTGGGCACGTTCGTCCGGAGCCGTCCGGCCGGGCCGCCGCCGAGGACCCAGGCCCGGCTGGCCGGTGGGCTGGCCCGCTGGATCGACGGGCCCGTGCCGAGGGGCTGGACGACGACGCCATCGAGTCGCTGGTCCGCTCGACGCTGCGCTCTTCTGCTGCGAAGGACATTGCGTGAGCACCCCGGACGACGGCGAGGCGGCGGTGGAGACCCGCGGTCTGGGCAAGCGTTTCGGTTCGACGTGGGCGCTGCGTGACTGCGACGTGTGCGTCCCCCGAGGGCGGGTGGCGGCCCTGGTGGGCCCGAACGGGGCGGGCAAGACCACGCTGCTGCGGCTGCTGGTCGGGCTCAGCACGCCGACCCAGGGCGAGGTCCGAGCCCTCGGGGGGCTACCCGAGCAGAGCTCGCAGTTCCTCGCCAGCGTCGGCCACCTGGACCAGCGGACCCCGCTGTACGGTCGGCTGTCCGTGGCCGACCACCTCCGCCTGGGTGCGCACCTGAACCCACGCTGGGACGCCGAGGACGTCCGCGCCCAGCTGTCCCACCTGAAGATCCCCTTCGACCGGGCGGTGGGTCAGCTCTCCGGCGGCCAGCGGGCCCAGGTCGCGCTGCGGCTGGCGTTGGCCAAGCGGCCCCGGCTGCTGCTGCTCGACGAGCCGGTCGCCGCGCTCGACCCGCTGGCCCGCCGTGAGTTCCTGACGTCCCTCACCGAGGCGGTGGCGGACGCCGACGTGACCGTGCTGATGTCCTCGCACCTGCTGGCCGAGCTGGAACGGGTCTGTGACTACCTGGTCCTGCTGTCCGCCGGACGCACTCAGCTGGTCGGTGACATCGACCAGCTCCTGACCGAGCGCCGGGTGCTCGTCGGGCCCCGAGAGGGTTCAGCCTCGGTGATCCGGAGGTTCCCCGTGGTCAAGACGACGCACACGGCACGGCAGTCCCGGCGGCTCGTCCGCTCCGGTGCGCCGGTCCTGGGCCTCGGGATGGGAGGCCGCCGAGATCGGCCTCGAGGAGATCGTGCTGGCCTGCATGGGCCGCGACGACGAGATCGCCGGCGACAGCTCGGTGGCGCCGCTGCGAGGTGCGTCATGAGCTACCTGATCTGGCGGCAGCACCGCAACCAGGTCGACTTCGCCGGGCTCACCTTCCTGGTGCTCGCGGTGCTGCTCGGCGCCACCGGGCTGGTCATGAGCGGGGACTACCACCACGCGCTGGCCACCTGCGCGGCCACCGCCTCCTGCGCCACCCTGAGCGAGACCCTGTTCCAGGGCGACGGCCTGATCATCAACGTGGTCAACCTCAGCATCGTCGCCCCGGCGCTGCTAGGTCGGTTCTGGGGCGCGCCTCTCGTGGCCAAGGAGACCGACGACGGCACGCACGTCCTGGTCTGGACCCAGAGCGTGACTCGTCGCCGCTGGATGGGCACCAACCTGGCCGAGGCCCTGCTGGCCGCCGCCGTCTGGGGCGCGCTGCTGTCGGCGTTGGTCAGCTGGTGGCGGATCCCGGAGAACGCCCTGTTCGGCCGGTTCGCTGGCTTCGACGTCCAGGGGATCGTCCCGGTCGCCTACTCGGTGTTCGCCGTGGCCCTCGGCATCGCCGTCGGAGCCTGGCTGCGCCGGCCGCTGCCGGCGCTGGCCACCACCCTGGGGGTCCTGGTCGCCGTCCGTGCGGTCGTCGGGCTCTTCCTGCGCCCGCACCTCCTGGCACCGCTCCGGGCCATGGAGCCGCTGGTCAACAACGTCTCCGGCGCCCGGCCAGCGCGTGGCTGCTCGCCAAGAACGTGGCCGACGCGTCCGGACACGCCGTCGACACCGCCGCCAGCAGCGTCCCGCCGGCGGCCTGCGCCGGCCACGATCTCCCCTCCTGCCTGTCCGGGCTCGGCTACCGCCGCCTGGTCACCTACCAGCCGGACCGCCGCTACTGGACCTTCCAGGCCGTCGAGGCCGGGATCTTCCTCGCTCTTGCCGCTGTCCTCGCGTTCGTCGCCTCCCGGGTCGTGGTCACCCGCGACGCGTAGGACGGCTACGGACGCCGGTGGACGACGAGGGGCAGGACGACCGGTGCGCCGGCCGCCCGGAGCAGCGCCCCGGCCACCGTGACGGTCCAGCCGGTGCGCAGCGTGTCGTCCACTAGCAGCACCGGGCCGTCCAGCTGGGTGCCGGGGACCAGCCGCAGCGAGGTCTCGACCAGTCCGGCCCGCCTTGACGGCGCGAGCGCGTGGGAGGGCGCCGGGCCGTTGGTGGCCAGGGCGTCGACGAGTGGGAGCCGCCCGACGGTGGCCAGGCGCTCGGCGATGCCGTGCACGAGTCGGGGCCGGGACCGCGAGGGCATCGGCACGACCACGGACGGGCGCTGCCCCCAGTGCTGTGCCCACCGGGTGAGCACGGACACCATCCCGTCCAGCAGCCAGTCCGGTGGGTCGGTGTCGACGGCGGGGTCACCCAGCAGGCGGGGGACCTCGGGCCAGCCGGGGTCGTCCGCGAAGGCCAGCGCCCGGCCCGGCTGGACCGCGAGCTCGGGGCCGATCCGGCCACGGCCCGTGGCCATGCCGGCGGCCCACATCTTGCGCGGCTCGATGACCACGTCGAGGCCGCGCAGGTGGTCCCGTGCGGCCCGCACCGTTGCGGGGTCGGGCAGGTCCGGCAGGCCGGCCGGGAGTGTCCCGGTGCAGACCGAACAACGGCCGCACCGGTACCCGTCGGGCACGTCGTCGTCCAGCGCCCGGCGCAGGAACGCGTCGAGACAGCCCTCGCCGTGCGCGTAGGCCCGCATCAGGGCGGCCTCGTCCCGGCGCGCCGCCCGCAGCGCCGTGTAGCGGGCGTGGTCATAGGTCCAGGGCTGCCCGGTCCCGACCCAGCCGTCAGCGGTGCGCTGGGTCGCGCCGTCCACCGCGAGGATCTTCAGCAGCAGCTCGAGGCGACCCCGGCGCACCCCGGTCGAGGCCTCCAGCGTCGGCACGCTGAGCGGCCCGCCCGCCGCGTCGAGCTCGGCCAGCACCCGCTCGGCCGCCTCGGGGTCGGGGATGCTCGCGGTGGCGAAGTAGGCCCAGATCCGCTCGTCGGTCTCCGCCGGCAGCAGCGTGACCACGGCCGTGTCCAGTGCCCGCCCGGCCCGGCCGACCTGCTGGTAGTAGTCCACCGGGGAGCCCGGGGACCCGACGTGCAGGCAGAACGCGAGGTCCGGCTTGTCGTACCCCATGCCCAGCGCGGACGTCGCCACGACGGCCTTGACCTGGTTCAGCCGCAGCCGCTCCTCCACCGCGGCCCGCGCCTCGGCGTCCAGCTGACCGGTGTAGGCCGCGACGTCGTGCCCGCGGGTGGCCAGGTAGCCGGTGAGCAGCTCGGCCTCGGCGACCGTGAGCGTGTAGACGATGCCGCTGCCCGGGAGCAGGCCCAGCGCCTCGTCGACCCAGGCGTGGCGCTGCGCGGCGTCCAGCCCGGGCAGCACGGACAGGTGCAGCGAGCCGCGGGCCAGCTGCCCGCGCTGCACGAAGGTGTCCTCGCCCAGCTGCGCGGCCACGTCCGCGGTGACCCGGGAGTTTGCCGTCGCCGTCGTGGCCAGCACCGGCAGCGCCGGGTTGGCGGCGAGCAGCCGGGCGATCCGCTGGTAGTCCGGGCGGAAGTCGTGCCCCCACGAGGAGATGCAGTGCGCCTCGTCGATCACCAGCAGCCCCAGCCGGGGCAGCAGCGGCCCGAGCATCGACTCGGCGAAGTGGGGGTTGGCCAGCCGCTCCGGTGAGACGAGCAGCACGTCCACCGCACCGCAGCGCACCTGCGCCTCGACGTCAGCCCAGTCCTCGACGTTGGCGGAGTTCAGGGTGACCGCGCGCAGCCCCGCCCGCGAGGCCGCGGCGACCTGGTCACGCATCAGCGCCAGCAGCGGGCTGACCACCAACGTCAGCCCCGCCCCGGCATCGCGCATGGCCCGCGCCGCGATCCAGTAGACCGCAGACTTCCCCCACCCGGTCGCCTGGACGACCAGGCACCGCCGTCCGTCCAGAGCGAGCGCGCGCACCGCGTCCAGCTGGTCCGCCCGGACCACCGCAGCCGGGCCGGCGAGCGCCTCGATCACCGTGGCGGCCGCGTGCTCCAGCTGCTCCTCGGTCACCCCTCCGTGACCAGCCAGCAGCGCCACCCGTTCGCCTTCCCGCAGGTTGCCGTGTCCGGCGAGTATGTCGCTCTCAGCGGTGCTCCAGGCACTCCGCGACGAACGTGGTGACGAGCGCCGAGCAGGCGGCGCGACCCACATCCGGGTTGTCGCTCCCGCGGCAGAGGCGTCGTCCCAGCGACCGTGCAGGTCCCTGCCGGACGTCGGCGTGGCCGAGGGCGCGAACCACGACGTGGCGAGCCTGCGGCGCAGCCGCCGCGAAGGCTCGGTGGTCCACGCCGTCAGGTGCGCAGCGCCCAGCGATCCCGGCGCCGATGATGAGCATGGGACAGGCGAAGCCGGCCGGTGCGGCGGTCGCGACCGGGCCGGTCGGGGCGCGACCCTCGCCGTCCACGGGGTCGACGAGCACGACGCCAGCGGGTAGCCCGTCTCGCGCCAGCGGCGCCGCGGCTCGCCAGGCCGCCTGGCCACCTCGCGAGTGTCCGCCGAGCACGACGGACGCCGTACGGCGCTGGGCTGCGGTGCTGCGGACCAGGTCGGCAGCGGCAGCTGCCTCCCGGGCCACCGAGAACCGACCAGCGAGCACCGCGACGCCGCGCCGGTACAGCTGAGGGACCACCACGGTCGTGCCAGCGGCGGCCACCGGTTCGAGCAGGGCGCGGTAGGACGACGCGGCGATCATGAACCCGGGCAGGCAGACGAGTACGGACTCCCGGTGCCCTTCCAGCACGATCACGGGTCCGACGCTACGCGGGACGTTGGCCCGGGTGATCCGTGGACCTTCGGCCCTGCCCATGGTGCTTGGTTGAAACGAATGATTGACACATCAACCGTTCGCCCGCACCGCGGGCCGCACCTGGGAGCCAACCGTGAGCCGCCGCAGCCTCGACTTCATCCTGTCCATCAGCGGACTGGTGATGGCGGTGGTGCTGGCCGTGGCCGGCGGGCTGCTGCTGTGGGGCGGCAGCTTCGCCAACAACACCGTCCACGACCAGCTCGTCGCCCAGAAGATCTCCTTCGGCGCGGCGTCCACCCTGCCGGCCAACCTGCAAAGCTACGCCGGTCAGCAGGTCACCAACGGCCAGCAGGCCAAGGCCTACAGCGACCTGATCGCCGTCCACCTGACCAAGGTCGCCGGTGGCCAGACCTACTCCGAGGTCAGCTCCGCCTACCTCGCCGGAGGCAGCAAGGACGCCGCCCTGGCCGCCCAGCGCACCACGCTGTTCATGGGTGAGACCCTGCGCGGGCTGCTGCTCAACGCCTACGCCTTCTCCATCTTCGGGATGATCGCCACCATCGCCGGCTGGGTCGCCCTCGCCGCCGCCGCGATCCTCGCCGTGCTCGCCATCCTCGGCCTGGCCCACCAGCGCAAGACCCCCGCCCAGGCCGTCGTCTTCGCCCCCGACAAGGAGTCCGTCAACGCCTGACCCCAACCCCCCACCGGACAGGGCGACCCGAACGGGCCGCCCTGTCCGGTGGGGGGTGTCCGGTCGTCGGTGACGCTCAGACGGCGCGGACCGGGTGGTACTCCGGCTGCCACATGGCGGCGCTGACGGTCTCCTCGAGGTGGTCGTCGACCGTCACGCCGGCGACGCCCTCCGCCTGGGCGGCGCGGGCCACCGCGACCGCCACGGCGGCTGAGGTGGTCCGCAGATCGCCGACCTGGGGCAGCAGTGCCGCACCTGGGGCCGTCGGGTCCACCAGCGCCGCCACCGCGCGGGCGGCCGCCAGGAACATCCCGTCGGTGATCCGGCTGGCCCGGGCCACGGTCACGCCGAGCCCCAGGCCCGGGAAGATCAGCGCGTTGTTGGCCTGGGCGATCTGGAACGTCTTCCCGGCGTACGTCACCGGCGCGAACGGGCTCCCGGTCGCCACCAGCGCCCGACCGTCCGTCCACGCGAACAGGTCGGACGGGACCGCCTCCGCCAGCGCCGTCGGGTTGGACATCGGCAGGATGATCGGCCGCTCCACGTGGGCGGCCATCTCCCGGACCAGCTGCTCGGAGAAGGCGCCGGGGCGGGCCGACGTCCCGATCAGGATCGTGGGCCGGACCCGCCGGACCACCTCCTCCAGGTTGACCCCCTCCAGGGCCGCGTCCCGGGCCCAGCCGGTGACCTCGTCCACCGGGCGTGCGTAGGGCTGCTGGAAGTCGCGCAAGTCGCCCCGGTCGTCGGTCAGCAGGCCGTGCCGGCCGAGGCACCAGAACCGACGGGTGGCCTCGTCGCCGGGCAGCCCGGCCGCCGCCATCGCGTCACGCAGCTGGTCGGCGATGCCGATCCCCGCAGTGCCCGACCCGAAGACGACGACCCGGTTCTCCTCCAGCGGCAGCCCGCCTACGTCGATCGCCGACAGGACGGCGGCCAGGTTGACCGCGCCCGTGCCCTGCATGTCGTCGTTGAACGTGAGGGTCGATGACCGGTAGCGCTGCAGGATCCGCCGCGCGTTGCTGGTGCCGAAGTCCTCCCAGTGCAGCAGCGCCTGGGGGAACAGCCGGGTCGCCGCAGTCACGTAGCGGTCGATGAACGTGTCGTACTCCTCGCGGGGCACCCGGGGGCGGTTGAGGCCCAGGTACAGCGGGTCGTCGAGCAGCTCCTGCCGATTCGTGCCGACGTCCAGCATGACGGCGAGGGTCCGGTTCGGGTCGATCCCGGCGGCCGCGGTGTACACCGTGAGCTTGCCGACGGCGATCTCGATGCCGCCGACCCCCCAGTCCCCGATGCCCAGGATGCCCTCGGCGTCGGTGGCCAGGATGAGGTCGACGTCCTCGGGCGCCCGGCCGCTGCCCAGCAGTGCCCGTTCGATCTGGTCGGGCCGGTCGACCGACAGGTAGACGCCGCGGGGGCGGCGGTACTCGTGGCTGTAGTGCTGGATGGCATCCCCGACCGTCGGCGTGTAGACGATGGGCAGCATCTCCGGCAGGTGCTCGCCGAGCAGCCGGTAGAACAGCACCTCGTTGCGGTCGTGCAGCGCCGTGAGGAAGACGTTCTTGGCCAGGTCCGAGGGTTGCCCGAGGTACTGGCGGTACGCGCGGCTGGACTGCTGGGCGATGGTCAGCACGTGCGGCGGCAGCATGCCGACCAGCCCGAGCTCGTCCCGCTCCCGCGCGTCGAACGCGGTCCCCTTGTTGATCCGTGGGTCGTAGAGCACCGACCGGCCCCGCAGCCGGGTCTCCCAGGCCCGCTCGGACGCGTTCCAGCGGATGGGCCGATCGTGAGGGTCAGTGGGTGAGGTCACGGCCTCTACACTTACACCCTCGCCGGCGGCGGTGCTGCCTCGCCCTCCGCGGCCAAGTGATCGACTGGACCAGGGCGCCGCTCAGGGCACATGCTGGCCACGTCGCATGGCGAGGGAGGCGATCGTGCAGTACCGGGAAGTCTCCATCCACGGCCACCGGATCACCTACCGCGAGGACGGCGAGCCCGGGCGTCCGGTCCTGCTGCTCGTGCACGGGATCACCAGCAGCAGCGCGACCTGGGACCCGGTCATCCCCGTGCTCGCCGAGCACGCCCACGTGATCGCCCCGGACCTCTTGGGGCACGGGGAGTCCGACAAGCCGTCCGCGGACTACTCGCTGGGCGGCCTCGCCAGCATGCTTCGGGACCTGCTCGAGCGGCTCGGCATCGACCGGGCCACCGTGGTGGGGCACTCCCTCGGGGGTGGCATCGCCATGCAGTTCGCCTATCAGCACTACGAGCACTGCGACCGGCTGGTGCTGATCTCCAGTGGCGGGCTGGGCCGCGAAGTCAGCCTGGCGCTCCGGGCGGCGACGCTGCCCGGAGCCGAGTTTGTGCTGCCGGTCATCGCCCACCGGCACGTGCGGGACGCCGGTGTGTTGGCGTCCCGGCTGCTCGAGCGCCTGCCCCTGCGGTTCCGGCCGTCCGTGGTGGAGGCCGCCCGGGGCTACGCCTCCCTGGCGGACAGCCCGGCCCGATCGGCGTTCGTGCACACGCTGCGCAGCGTCGTCGAACCGGGCGGCCAGCGGGTCAGTGCCACCGACCGGCTCTACCTCGCCGCGTCCCGGCCGACGCTGATCGTGTGGGGCGCGCGGGACACGGTCATCCCGGTCTCCCATGCGTACGCCGGCCAGGATCGCATCGCGGGCAGTCGGCTCGAGGTGTTCGAGCAGTCAGGGCACTTCCCCCACCAGGACGAGCCGGTCCGGTTCGCCGAGGTGCTGCTGGACTTCCTGCAGACCACGGAGCCCGCGGTGCTCGACCGGGCCCACCTGCGGGACCGGCTCAACGACGCGGCTGACGCGCCGCAGTCGCAGGCCGGCTGACCTGCCCGGGCCACGCCCTACAGGTGGTAGCGGGTGCCCACCGTGTTCGGCACAAACGCCCCGGGGAACTGCCGGGCCAGCGCGTGCTGGGCCCGCCAGCCCGTGCAGTGGGCCGGAACGATGACCGACGGGCCCAAGAACGCGAGGTCCTCGCAGACCGGGCCGATCAGCGGCTCGAACAGCGGGCCGCTGAGGTGGAACCCGCCCAGGACGGCGTACAGGTCGGTGCTACCGGTCAGCCGCATCGCGTAGCGGCAGATGTTCACCACGCCGGCGTGCCCGCAGCCGGTCAGCACCACCAGGCCCTTGCCCGCGACGTCGATGATCAGCGCCTGGTCGTCCAGCACGAGCGGGTCCGGCCGCCACGCGCCGGCGAGGAACGCCTGCTGGGGCGGGAAGCCCGGCTCGTAGTCCGTCGTCCGGTCCACCTCGCCGGTGACCAGCACCGATCCGTCGAGCAGGAAGCTGGGTCGGCGGTCCTCGATGATCCGGAAGCCGGCGCCTTCCAGCGCCGAGCGGCTGGTGGTCGGGATCTCGAGCGGGTCGCGCCCCGGGATGACCACTCTGCGCCGGTGCCAGAAGTCGGGGTGGATGAGCACCGGCAGGTTGGTGCGACCCAGCCGGCGGATCAGTCCGTCCAGGCCGGCGGTGTGGTCGAAGTGGCCGTGGCTGCAGACGATCGCCTCGAGGTCGGTGGGGTCGATGTCGAGCCGCCGCATGTTCTCGACCATGCCGTTCGGTGAGACGCCGGCGTCGAACAGCAGGTGGTGCTCGGTGCCGTTCTTGCGGACGGTGACCATGGCCGAGAAGCCGTGCTCGGCGATCAGCTGGTCGGGGCCGACGCCGCCGAACACCTCGATCTGCTGCAACGGGCCGGATCCCAACGGGGGTCGTCGGGCCGGGCCCAGGTCCGCCATGAACACGTCGACGGAGTTGTCGACCAGGGTGGTGATGGTCACCGACTCCACCGGCTCCAACCGGATCGGGCTGGCCAGCGGCTCCCGCTCCAGCACCGCGGTCGGCGCCCCGGCGGGGGAGGGCAGGGCTGACCCGAGCGGTGCGCACATGGAGGACCTCCGGACCCCTGGCTGGTGCGCCGATTGTCATGCCCGCTCGGACGCCCGACAAGGGGCGGTGCCATGCTGGAGGGGTGAGCGAGCCCCGACGGTCGCTAACTGCGTTCGCCTGGCTGGCGGTGGCGGCGGCAGTGGTCACCATCGCGCTGAAGACCGGCGCCTGGATGATGACCGGGTCGGTCGGGCTGCTGTCGGATGCCGCGGAGTCGGTGGTCAACCTGGTTGCCGCGTTCGTCGCGCTCGTCGCGCTGCGGGTGGCCGCGCTGCCGCCCGACGAGAACCACCACTTCGGGCACACCAAGGCGGAGTACTTCTCCGCGGCCATCGAAGGAATCATGATCTTCGTGGCCGCGGTGGTCATCATCTTCTCGGCGGTGGAGCGGCTGCTGCACCCGCGCCCGCTGGAGAACGTCGGCATCGGCCTGGTCATCTCCAGCCTGGCCACCGTGGTCAACGGCGTCGTCGGGGTGCTGCTCATCCGGGCCGGGGCGCGGTACCGCTCGATCACTCTGACCGCGGACGGCAAGCACCTGCTGACCGACGTGTGGACGTCGATCGGCGTCGTCGTCGGCGTCCTGGCCGTGGCGCTCACCGGCTGGCTGCGGCTGGACCCGATCGTCGCCATCGCCGTGGGCATCAACATTGTCGTGACCGGCTGGCGGCTGCTCGCCCGCTCGGTGGACGGGCTGATGGACCACGCCCTCGGCGACGAGGACCATGGCCGGATCGTGCGGGTGCTGGACCGGTTGGCCTCGGACACGGTGCACTTCCACGCGCTGCAGACCCGGGAGTCCGGACACGTGCGCTTCGTGTCGGTGCACGTGCTCGTGCCAGGGGCGTGGACGGTACAGCGCGGCCACGACTTGCTCGAGCAGGTCGAGGAGGCGATCCGGGCCGAGCTCGGCCACGTCGAGGTGCACACCCACCTCGAGCCGGTGGAGGACCCGACCGCCTACGAAGAGATCACCGGCCAGGCCAGGCTGGACGCCCGCTAACGGGGCTCGGCTGCGACGGCCTCGGTGACCTGAGCGTCGATGCTGGCCGCGAACTGCTCGCGGGTGCCCGAGTAGCTGGCCAGGGCCAGCTCGAGGCGGAACCGAACGTCGGTCGACTGCTCCGTGGGGTAGCCGAAGCCGGACACCTTCTGCCGGTTGCCCACCGGGATGGCCGTCCACGGCAGGTGGTCGTCGTGGTCGAAGCCGATCACCTTGACGTACAGCCACTCCCGGCCCTGGGCGATGTGGAAGGACACGCCCTGGGTGGCACCGTTCAGTGCCCGGGCAGCCGTTTGGGCTCGATGAGCGACACGTTGGGCCAGGACCAGGTGGGAGCGCTCGCCCTTCTTGGCCACGATGCCGACGTCGAGCGGGACCGGATCTCCGGTCCAGCCGTGCGCGAGCTCGGCCAGCTGCCTCCGGTGGGCCACCTGCTCGGCCCACTCCTCGTGCGCCTGCTCGGCCTTGTGCTCCCGGTGGTGCTCGAACCAGCCCATGCCGTGGCCCCCGTCGGCTCGTCCTCGACGCTAGTGATCCGCTCCGACGGACGGATGGCCCTGTCCGATGGTGCCCCCCCGGCGTCAGGATGCCTCATGGCCACGAGCGGGGACGACGGCAAGCCCGGCCCGGTGCTGGTCACCGGGGCGAACGGCGGCATCGGGCTGGCGACCACGCTGCGGCTGGCCCAGCGCGGCTGGTCGGTGTGGGGCACCGTGCGCAGCCCGGCCAAGGCGTCCGCGCTGCGTCGTGCCGCGCAGGCGGCCGACGCCGGGAGTCGGGTGCGTGCCGTCGTGCTCGACGTGTCCGACCACGCAGCCGTCGTCGCCCGGTGGCGGCGGCTGCCGGACTTCTGGGCGGTCGTCAACAACGCCGGAGGGGCGCTGTCCGGTGCCGTAGAGGAGGTGTCCGCCGCGGAGGCGACGGCCCTGCTCGGCATCAACCTGGTCACGCCGGCCGTGGTCAGCGGCTGCGCACTACCGGGCATGCGCCGCCTGGGTGGTGGCCGCATCGTCATGGTTTCGTCCATGGCCGGACGGGCTGCGGTGCTGCCGTTCCATGCCTGGTACCACGCCTCGAAGTTCGGGCTCGAGGCACTGTCGGACGTGCTGCGGGTCGAGGTCGCGCAGTTCGGCGTCAAGGTGTCCGTCGTCGAGCCGGGCTTCGTCCGTACCGGGATCGAGGGCAAGGCCGAGGCCGAGCTGCGGCGGCGGGCCGCCTCGGACTCACCGTACGCCGCCGGCTACGCGCGGACCCGCCAGCTCACCAGCCTGGTCGACCGCTACGCGCCGTCCCCGGACGCTGTCGCCAGGACGATCGTCTCGGCGGTGGAGGGCCGCCGGCCCCGACGGCGCTACCTGGTGGGCGCGGAGGCGCCGCTGGTGCCGGCGGCGGCCCTGCTGCCGGACGAGCTCACCGACCTGGTGATCCGGCTGGTCGCCGACCTGCGAGGGGGCCCTCCGGCCCGTGCCCGGTGATCCATCGGGACGTCACGATGGAGTAGCGCGAAGGGAGCAGGACATGACCGAGAAACCCGACCTGCGGGTGGGGCCTCCCGAGGTCCACGACCTGATCGCGGCGATCGACGAGGCGATCGACGCCGGCGACGAGGCGCGTGTCGAGGAGCTGAGCCGCAAGCTGCGAGCGCTCGACCCGGAGGCCGGTGCCGGCGCGGACACCTAGCCCCGGCGATGAGGGCGCGAGTGCAGTCCCAGTGAGCGGAATGCGGTTCCTTGCCGGGCACACCGCTGACTGACACTCCACTGATCACGGTGCGCGGCGGGTGGGTCGCGCGGGCGGAGCGGCGGTGCTGTCGCGCACGATCAGGGTGGGGCGCAGCCGCGGTGAGCGCGCTGGCTCACCGTCCATCAGGCGCAGGGCCAGCCGCGCGGCGGCCCGCCCCTGGTCGAACAGCGACTGGGCGACCGTCGTGAGCGGTGGGCTCGCGGTGGCCGCCTCGGCGATGTCGTCGAACCCGACGACCGACAGCTGGCCGGGGACGGCGATCCCGAGCTCGGCCGCGGCGTCGAGCACACCGAGCGCCAGCACGTCGGTGGTGGCGAACAGCGCGGTCGGACGGCGGGTCGAAGGCAGCCGGAGCAGCGGGCGGACAGCGGCAGCCCCGGCGCTGCGGTCGTGGGTGCCCGCCTCGACGAGGGGGATCGCCTCGACCGGCAGTGCGGCGTCGGCCAGCGCCTGCCGGAAGCCCTGGACCCGGGCGCGCTGGGCCGGCCGGTTCGGGCCCGGGGTCGGGCTGCCCTCGGGGCGGCCGGGCACGGTTAGCACGCCGAGCCGGCGGTGACCGAGCCCGAGCAGGTGCCGGGCCACCTCGGCGGCGGCCCGCACGTTGTCGATACCCACGAACGGTGCGCCGGTCAGGTGCGGGCTGCCTGCGGTGACCACGGGCAGCCGCCGGGCGAGCACGTCGGCCACGGCCGGCTCGTCCGGCGCGAGCGAGCACAGGATGAACGCGTCGACGATCGCGTCGCGGACCAGGGCGTGCTCCGGGCTCCCCCCCGTCGGGAGGAGCAGCAGGGCCTCGCCGGCGTCGGCCAGCTCGCTGGCCACGCCGTGCAGGAACGCCACCATGCCGGGGTCGGCGAAGGCGTAGGGCAGCTGCTCGGTGAGCAGCACGCCCACCGTGCCCGAGCGGCCGCGGCGCAGCGAGCGTCCGGCTGGGTCGGGGCCGCCATAGCCGAGCTCGGCCGCCGCCTGGAACACCTTCTCCCGGGTGGCCGCGGACAGCTGGTCGGGGCGGTTGTAGGCGTTGGAGACCGTCATCCGGGAGACCCCGGCCCGCTCGGCCACCGTGTCCAGCGTCGGACGCCCGTGCGTCATCCCGTCATCTCCCTGCCGCCGTCCTGTGCTGTATCGTTACAGAAGATTCTCAGCGGACGGCTGCTGGGCATCGGAGCGGACTCGAAGGGGCAGCAGACTGTGCAGGGCGCGACGTGACCGGACATGACCTCGCCCTCTCCTTCGCCTACGCCGGTGCCACCCTCGGTGTCGCCATGGTGGTGCCGCAGATCCTGCGCACGCTGCGCAACCCGAACCTGGGTGGAGTGTCCCCGGTCGCCTGGTCGATGACCACCCTGGCCTGCCTCACCTGGCTGACCTACGGCTTCCGGGTCGACTCGGCCCCGCAGATCCCGGGGAACATCCTGCTGGTCTCGGGGGCGGCGGCCATCGTGCTGCTGGTGCCCAGCCGGGTCTCGGTCAGGGCGCGCGCGCTGCGGCTCGGCGGCGCTGCGT
This sequence comes from Actinomycetes bacterium, assembly GCA_036510875.1. Classification (NCBI taxonomy): domain Bacteria; kingdom Bacillati; phylum Actinomycetota; class Actinomycetes; species Actinomycetes bacterium. The sequence goes on along the minus strand of DATCDE010000167.1, from coordinate 7,835 downwards.
CGGCGCTGCTGCTCGTGGCCGGCGTGATCCCGGCGCACCTGGTGGGGTACCTGGCGTTCGCCGTGGGCTTCGGCTCCGGCTGGCCGCAGCTGGTCGACTCGGTGGCCAGCTGGCGGGCCGGCAACACGTCCGGGGTGTCCGTGCCCAGCTGGGCGCTGCGGGTGCTCTCCCAGCTGTTCTGGCTGGGCTACGCGGTCAGCGTGTCCGACCTGCCGGTGACCATCGCGGCCAGCGTGGCGCTGACCACGGCGCTCACGCTCGTGCTGCTGGAGCTGTCCGCCCGCAGCCAGGAGCCCGCGAGCCGGGCCGAGCTCGAGGTCGCCTGACCGGTGTCAGCCGGTCGCGTTCCTGGCGACGTCCCACGATCCGGTCACGGGTGTCCCGGGCTGACCCGTGGGGTCCTGCGGGGTGATCGTGTACTTGATCGCGCGGAAGCTGAGCGAGGTCGAGTCGGTCGGGATCTCGGATGAGGCGCTGGACTGGTAGCTCGACACGAGCACGTCGGTCAGTGTGATCTTGAGGAACTCGCTCGTCTGCTCGCCGGCCCGGACGCCGGTGATCACCGCAGTGGCGTGGTTCTTGCCGGTGACGCAGTCGGCGAAGAGCCTCGGCGAGGCCGTGCTCGTGCTGGACATGAAGCTGAAGTCCGAGATCGTGGGCCGTCCGGCCCGGTTCCGCCCGCCCGCCGCAGCGCGGCTCGGGTTCGACGCACCCCAGCTGAACGACAGCAGCTGGATCTCGCCCGGGTGCTTGGCGTCGGTGCTCTCCCCGGCGACGCCGTCGAGCTTCAGGAAGTAGTCGACGGCACCGGAGACCCCGGCGATGGCGCCCACGGCCTGCGCTGCCGGCGAGGCGCTGGCCACCCCGCCCATGCCCATGGCGCCGAGCAGCGCGCCCATCCCGACGGCTCCGGTCTTCAGTACGTCACGCCGGCTGGTGCCGGACGGCTCGAGGTGCGCACCCATGGTGTCTCCTGTTGAGGGGGAAGGGACTCCGACTGGCGTTTCGACGAGAGTAGGGAATGGCTGATCGGGCGGGTATACGCCAATCAGGGGTAATCGCACGCCGACCCTTGGCCGCGCGGGTTGCCCGACCGACACCTCCGGCATGGCCGTTTCCCTCCTGGCTGCCGGTCCGGCGCCGCTACGCGACCCCACGGCCCTGCGGACCGCGCTGGACCGGGTGGGCTACCGGGTAGGCCCCCTCGGTGACCTGCTGGGGGTGCACGAGGAGCTGTCCGCGCGGCCGGCCGACCTCGTGGTGCACCAGCGCCGGCTGGCCGCGTCCCCCGGTCCGCTGGCCGCCGTGGTGGCCCTGTTCGCGCTCAGCTGGCCGGTGCCAGCAGACCGGGTCGTTGCCGCGCTCGGTGCGGAGGTCGTGGCCACGCTGAGCGACGCCGAGGTGCTGGTCGAGGCGGACGGCGCGCTGTCCGCGACGATCCGGGTGATGCCGCACGGCGACTTGTGGGTCGCTTCCGACCGGCGTCCCGGCGCCGGCGACCCGACGGACCCCGAGCATGTCACCGGCGTCAACGCGCCCGCCGGGCTGCTGGCCAACCTCACCGTCCGCCGTCCGATCGGGTCCGCGCTGGATGTGGGCACCGGTAACGGGATCCAGGCGCTGCTGGCGGCCGGGCACGCGCAGCGGGTGGTCGCCACGGACGTGAACCCGAGGGCGCTGGCGTTCACCCGGTTCAACGCCGCGCTCAACGGCCTGACGACCATCGAGTGCCGCGAGGGCAGCCTGTTCGACCCGGTGGCGGCGGAGCGGTTCGACCTGGTCGTGTGCAACCCGCCGTACGTCATCTCCCCGGAGACCGAGTTCGTCTACCGGGACAGCGGGGCCGAGCCGGGGGCGCTGTGCCGTGCCGTCGTCTCCGGGATCCCGGACCACCTGGCGGCCGGCGGCTACGCCACCGTGCTGGTCAGCTGGCCGTCGGACCCCGACGGCGACTGGTCGGACGTGCCGCGGTCCTGGCTGGCCCCGGGGGTGGACGCGTGGCTGCTGCACCACCGGGCCGAGGACCCGCTCACCCACGCGGCGAAGTGGAACCGGCCGGTGGCCGAGCAGGACGTGGGTGCCTACGCCGAGGCGGTCGACCGCTGGACGGCGTACGACGACGACCGTGGCATCCGGCAGGTCTCCTTCGGCGCCGTCGTCCTTCGGGCGGCAGCCGATGGGCCCGGCTTCGTCCGCTGCGACCACCTGCCTTCCGGCGCGACGGCGGCCGGGCCGCAGATCGAGCGGGTCTTCGCCGCCCAGGACGACCTGTTGGCCGATGGTTCCGGGCTGCTCGACCGCAGGCTCCGGCTGGCGCCCGGTCACCGGCTGGAGCAGCACCTCGGCTGCGTGGACGGCGAGTGGCAGCTGCTGTCGGCCGAGCTGAGCCTCGACGAGGGGATCGGGTTCCGCGGCACGCTCGACGTGCTCATGGTGCAGGTCCTGGTGGCGATGGACGGCTCCCGCACAGTGCACGAGGCGGCAGCGGCAGCGGCCCGCGGCACGGCGCTGCCGGCCGAGGAGTGGCCGGCGCTGGAGGAGGCGGCCAGCACGATGGCGGTCGGCCTCTACGCGCTGGGGCTGCTCGAGCCGGCGTCCTGAGCCGACGTCCCCCGACGCCGTCCGGCGGGGCTCAGGCTCAGCCGAACTTGATGATCGAGGCGACCCCGAAGACCAGGCAGTAGACCGCGAACGGCGTGAGGGTGCGGGTCCGGAACCAGCGGACCAGGAAGATCGCCGAGGCCAGGGCTGCGAAGAAGGCCGCAACGGCCCCAACCAGGGCCTGGCCCCGGATGCCGTCGCCGAGCGGGCCCATGAGGTCGGGGATCTTGTACACGCCAGCGGCCAGGATGATCGGCGTCGCCAGCAGGAAGGAGAACCGCAGGGCCTCCTCGTGGGTGAGCCCGCGGAGCAGCCCGGCCACCATCGTGATGCCGGAGCGGGAGATCCCCGCGAACAGCGCTCCGGTCTGAAGCAGCCCGACGACGAGGGCGCCGCCCGGGGTGATCTGCTGTGTGATGCCGGTGTCGGTCGCCTCGTCCTCGAGGTTCTCCAGCGTCTGGGTGCCCTCACCGCGAGCGGCGACGGTGACCGGCCGGTGCTGCGGGGCACGTCGGCGCAGCCGTTCGCCGGCCAGCAGGACGAGGCCGTTCAGGGTGAGGAAGGCGGCCGCCGCCAGTGGCTTGGCGAACAGGGTCCGAAGGGCGTGCTCCAGGGCCAGGCCGGTCAGGCCGGCCGGGATCGTCGCCAGCACGATCAGCCAGGCCAGGCGTTCGTGGGTCGTGGTGATCGAGCGCCGGGCGATCGAGGTGAAGAAGCCGCGGATGATGTCGACCCAGTCCCGCCAGAAGAGCACGAGCAGAGCCAGCGCGGTCGCCACGTGCAGGCCGACGATGAACGCCAGGTAGGGGGACTCCCTGTTGGCCTGGTCGGTGACGATCCGCTGCCAGTCGCCGCCGATCCAGGCCGGCACCAGGATCGAGTGGCCCAGGCTGGAGACCGGGAACAGCTCGGTGAACCCCTGGAGAAGACCGATGACGATCGCTTGGAGGTAGGTCAGGTGCGCCACGGGCGCGAGGGTAGGGCCGACCGGGTCATCGGACGGTCAAGCCACCGTGCCCTCAGCGTGGCGGCAGGCCGCCGCGGCCAGCGCGGCGATGTCCTCGCGCCGCGCCTCCATCTCGCCCCGCAGCCGCTCGAGCAGGGTGGCCAGGGCGGCCACGTCGGCGGCCGACCAGCCCTCGAGCAGGATCGCGAGGAAGGCGACGTGCGCGGCCGTGGCGCCTTCGGCCACCTGCTCCCCGGTGGGGGTCAGGGCCACAGTGGTCCGGCGACGGTCGGACGGGTCGGCCGCCCGGACCACGTACCCCTCCGCCTCGGCCTCACCGAGGAGCCGGCTGGCGGTGGAGTGCTCGAGCTGGAGGTGGGCCGCGAGATCCTTGACCGCGACGACGTCCTGCTCCCCGGCCAGTTCGCGCAGCGCAACGCAGGCCATGACCTTGGCCAGGTCGACCCGGCGTCCCAGCCCGGGAACCGGCAGCTCGCCGACCGGTGGTCGCGCTGTTGCGCGCTTGAGGCCCATCAGGGCGTGGGCGAGCAGGGTCACCGCCTCGGCCCGACTTGCGTGTGTCACACATGCACTTTACCGTGTCGATGTCTGTGTCGCACATGTTTGAGGAGGAACTCATGGGTCCGGTCAGCCGCTGGTCGGTCCGACACCCCTGGCGTGCGATCGGTGCCTGGGCCCTGCTGGTGGCTCTCGTCATCGTCCTGGCCGGGCAGTTCGGCGGGTCGTACAACGACTCGTTCTCGCTGCCCGACACCGAGTCGGCGACCGCCCAGCAGATCCTCGAGCGCGAGTTCGGCGCGTCCTCCACGTCGGCCAGCGTGCAGATCGTCTTCGCCCCGGCGTCCGGACGGGCCGATGCGCCCGCGGTGAAGGCGGAGGTCGACCGGCTGCTGGCCCAGCTCGCGGACATCCCCTCGGTCGCGGCGGTCGCCTCGCCCTTCGACCCGCAGGCAGCCGCGCACGGCGGCGGTCGGCTCAGCCAGGACGGCACCGTCGGCGTCGCCCAGGTGACCTTCAAGACCGCCACGGACAAGACGCCGGCCGCCGACGTGCAGGCGCTGGTCGCTGACGTCACGGCCGCGAACAGCACCAGCCTGCAGGTCGGTGCCGGTGGCCAGGTCCTCGACTTCGCCGGTACCAAACCCCCCAGCACGGAGCTGATCGGGGTCCTGGTGGCCGTGGTCATCCTGCTGCTGATGTTCGGGTCGCTGGTCGCCGCGGGCCTGCCCATCCTGAGCGCGCTGATCGCGCTGGGCACCGGACTCAGCCTGGTCACCGTCGCCGCCCGGTTCCTGGACATTGCGACCTTCGGCCCGACGCTGGCCGCGATGATCGGCCTGGGTGTCGGCATCGACTACTCGCTGTTCGTGATCAACCGGTACCGGCAGGCCGTCGACGTCGGCCGGGAGCCGACGGACGCGGCCTACGAGGCGGTCGCGACCGCGGGCCGCGCGGTGCTGTTCGCGGGGACGACGGTGATCATCGCCCTGTCCGGCCTGTTCGTGCTGCGGATCAACTTCATGAACGGCCTCGCGGTCGGCGCCGCGGTCACCGTGCTGATGGTCATGCTCGGCGCGGTCACGTTGCTGCCGGCGGTGCTGTCCCTGCTCGGACGGCGGGTCTTCGCCGTGCGCATGCCCTGGGCCCGACGGAGGGCACCGCACCCCGAGGGGGGAGGGTTCGCCCGCTACGGGCTGCGCCTTCAGCGCCGTCCGTGGGTGTTCCTCGCTGTCGCCGTCGTGTTCATGGTGGCCCTGGCTGTCCCGGTGCTGTCCATCCGGCAGGGCTTCCCGGACGCCGGCGGCAAGCCGGCGGGCAACGTGCAGCGGACGGCCTACGACCTCACCTCGAAGGGCTTCGGGGCGGGGGCCAACGGCCCGTTCGTGGTGGTGGCCGAGCTGCCCGCCAAGAACGACCTGGCCGGGGCCAAGGCGCTGTCCGAGGCACTGGGCAAGGAGCCAGGCGTCGCCTTCGCGTCACCGCCGCAGCCGTCGAAGAGCGGCACCGCGGCGATCATCTCGGTGCAGCCCACGACCGGACCGCAGGACGCGGCCACCTCGGCCACGCTGACCCGGATGCGCGGCGAAGTCATCCCGCAGGCCACCGCGGGCACCGGGGTGCGGGCCTATGTCGGCGGGACGACGGCGATCACCGAGGACTTCGGCCGGGTCCTCACGGACGCGCTCCCGCTGTTCCTCACCGTCGTCGTCGGGCTCGGGTTCCTCGCCCTGGTCGGGCTCTTCCGCTCGATCGTCGTCCCGCTCACGGCCGCGGTCACCAGCCTGCTCAGCCTGGGCGCGGCCCTCGGCGCGACCGTGGCGGTCTTCCAGTGGGGCTGGTTCGACAGTCTGTTCGGGATCACCGCGACCGGCCCGATCCTGCCCTTCCTGCCGGTGATGCTCTTCGCGATCCTGTTCGGGCTGTCCATGGACTACCAGGTGTTCCTCGTGTCCCGCATGCAGGAGGAGTGGGGCCGCACGGCAGACAACGCCAAGGCGGTGCGCCGGGGCCTGGCCGGGTCCGGACGGGTGGTCGCCGCCGCAGCGGCGATCATGTCCAGCGTCTTCCTGTCGTTCGTGTTCGGGGACGACAACACGATCAAGATGTTCGGGCTCGCGCTGGCGGTGGCGGTGCTGCTCGATGCCTTCGTCGTCCGGCTCGTGCTCGTGCCCTCGCTCATGACCGTCCTCGGGCGCGCGAACTGGTGGGTGCCCGGCTGGCTGGCCCGGATCCTGCCCAAGGTGCACCTGGAGAGCGAGGAGGAGGCTGCGGAGATCGCGGACGTCGACGAGGAGGCCGAGAGCGACCCGCTCGGCGAGCCGGCGCAGGTATGAGCCAGCCGGCACCGCAGGAGCCGGACCTGGAGGCGCTGCTGGCCCAGGAGGCGGAGCTGACCTTCCGCTCCTTCGACAACGACGACGCCTGGCGGCTCGGCACCGCGCTCGTCGACGCGGCTCGCTCCCGCGGGCTGGCCGTGACCGTGGACATCGTGCGCTCGGGTCAGCAGCTGTTCCACGCGGCCCTGCCCGGCACCTCGGCGGACAACGACGCCTGGGTGGCGCGCAAGGCCCGGGTCGTGCAGCGCTACGGGCACAGCTCCCTGTACGTGGGGGAGCTGGCCCGGAGCAGGGGGACCAGCTTCGAGGAGTCGTCGCGACTGGACCCCGACACCTACGCCGCGCACGGCGGGTCGTTCCCGGTGACCGTCGACGGCGTCGGGGTGGTCGGTGCGGTGACCGTGTCGGGCCTGCCGCAGCTGGGCGACCACGCGCTGGTCGTGGACGTGCTGCGGGGATTCCCGCGCGGCTGACGGCGGCACCGCCTTCGAACACCCGTCCGACCGGAGTGTCGTTTTCCCCACATTGCGGCGGTGTGACTTTGACGGGCCGTCACCACCCGTTAAGGTCTGCACTCAGGTGACGGTCTGATGACAGCCACACGGGATGTCAGCCGGAACCCCCGCTCAATCCGGTCGGCCCTCGGGTCGGCCGGAGCCGGGGACCCAGGTCCCGGGGTGAATCGGCGGTGACCCGCTCGCGCGGGGCATCGCGGTAGGGCGCCTTCCTCGCCCGAACCCGTCAGCTAACCCGGTCGGCGGTCAGGAAGATCGGAGAGCCGTCCGAGTGACGACCCGCCCCTCCCGCGTGGTGCGAACGATTGCGGCCCTGGCCGTCGCCGCCGGTCTCGTGGTCACGTTCATCCCCTCCTCCAGCTACGCCGACCCCCAGCCGACGCTGGCGCAGGTTGAGGCCCGGCTGAACGACCTGCAGAACCAGGCCGGGGCCGCGAACGAGGCCGCGCTGGGCGCCAGGGTGGCACTGGCCCAGGGCCAGCTGAAGGCGAACCAGATCAACGCCCGGGTCAACACCGGGGAGGCGGCACTGGCCGCGCTGCGCGGGTCGATCGGCGAGCTGGCCTCGGCCGCCTACCGCTCCGGCGGGCTGGACCAGACCCTGCAGCTGCTGCTGTCGAACAACGCCTCGGACTTCCTGGCCCAGGCCTCGGTGCTGGACGGGCTGAGCCGCCACCAGACCGACGTGCTGCGGATGCAGTCGACGGCCGCGCAGCGGCTCGCTCAGGACAAGCTCGCGGCCGCGCAGCAGGTGGGGATCCTCCAGCAGCTGCGGGACACGGCCACCAAGGAGCAGGCCACCGTCGAGCAGAAGGTGGCGGCCCAGCAGCAGCTGCTCAACTCGCTGCAGGCCGCGGTGCGCGCCGAGCTGGCCGCCCGGCAGGCGGCGGCGCGGGCGGCCGCGGCGGCCGCGGC
>DATCDE010000166.1 GCA_036510875.1 Actinomycetes bacterium | reverse complement strand
TGCGGCGCCACCGCGGGGAAGCGGTCCTGCAGCGAGGAGACGTCGGGCGGCACGAGCGGCAAGCCTACGGGGGGCATGCCAGGATCTCGGACGTGCGCCGCCTGCTGCCCGAGCCGTCCGAGGAGGTCGACCTGGCCGCCGCCTACGCCTACCCCGAGGGTCGGCCCTGGCTGCGGGCCAACATGGTCGCGTCGGTGGACGGCGCGATGACCGGTGCGGATGCGTTGTCCGGCAGCCTGTCCGGACCGGCCGACCGGGCCGTGTTCGGCGTGCTGCGGCGGGCCGCCCACGCCGTGCTCGTCGGCGCCGGAACGGTGCGCACCGAGGGATACCGTCCGGCCGCACTGCCGATCGCCGTCGTCTCCAACCGGCTCGACCTCGACTGGTCGCTGCCACTGTTCGACCACGCCCCGCAGCGCACCGTCCTGCTCACCAGCGCGACCGCCCCCGCCGACCGGCTGGCCGCCGCCCGGGTCGGCAACGACGTCGTGGTGTGCGGCGAGGAGCTGGTCGACCTGGCGCTCGCGGTGGCCGCACTGCACGAGCGCGGGCTCACCCGGCTGCTGTGCGAGGGGGGCCCCGCGCTGCTGGCCCAGCTGGGCTCCGCCGGGCTGCTCGACGAGCTGTGCCTGACCACCGCGCCCGTCCTGGTGGGCGGGACCGCCGGGCGGATCCTCGCCGGTCCGGAGCTCGACGAGCGGCCGTGGCACCTCGCGCACCTGCTCATGGACCACGACAGCCTGTTCGCTCGCTGGGTCCGCCGGGGCTGAACCCGGGCATGATGGCGCCGTGGACCTGCCCGTCATGCCGCCGGTCAAGCCGATGCTGGCCAAGTCGGTCTCCGGAGTGCCCGACCCGGCCGGAACCCCGGGCGGGCTGCTCTACGAGCCCAAGTGGGACGGCTTCCGCTGCGTGGTGTTCCGCGACAGCGACGAGGTGGAGCTCGGCTCCCGCAACGAACGGCCGCTCACCCGCTACTTCCCCGAGGTCGTCGACGCCGTCCGCGCCGAGCTGCCCACTCGCTGCGTGGCGGACGGCGAGATCGTGGTGGCCACCGCCGACGGGCTGGACTTCGACGCCCTGCAGCAGCGCATCCACCCAGCCGACTCGCGGGTGCGGATGCTGGCCAGCAGCACGCCGGCGGCCTTCGTCGCGTTCGACCTGCTGGCCCTGGACGACGAGGACCTCACCGGTGCGCCGTTCGAGCGGCGGCGGGCCCGGCTCGAGTCGGCCCTGGCGGCGGCCCGGCCGCCGGTGTTCCTCACGCCCGCGACCGCTGACCCGGCGCTGGCCCGGCAGTGGTTCGAGGTGTTCGAGGGTGCCGGGCTCGACGGCGTGGTCGCCAAGCCGCTGGCTCAGCCGTACCGCCAGGACCAGCGGGTCATGTTCAAGGTGAAGCACGAGCGGACCGCGGACTGCGTCGTCGCCGGGTTCCGCTGGCACAAGTCCGGCCCGGTGGTCGGCTCGCTGCTGCTCGGGCTGTACGACGCCGACGGCGTCTTGCAGCACGTGGGGGTGGTCGGCGCGTTCCCGATGCGGCGGCGGGCCGAGCTGGTCGAGGAGCTGGCCCCCTACCGGACGGACGACCTGAGCGGGCACCCGTGGGCGGAGTGGGCCCAGGCCGTGGGCGAGGAGGGCGGCAGCCGGATGCCGGGCGCAGTGAGCCGGTGGAACTCGGACAAGGACCTCACCTGGGTGCCGCTGCGGCCCGAGCTCCTCGTCGAGGTCGCCTACGACCACCTCCAGGGAACCCGGTTCCGACACACCGCGCAGTTCCGGCGCTGGCGGACCGACCGGGACCCGCGCTCGTGCACCTACGACCAGCTCGAGCGGCCGGCCCGGTTCGACCTGGCCACCCTGCTACCCGACTGACCGCCGACCCCTCGCGGGACCCGTACGCTCGATAGGCTCGGAGCGTGTTCACCTCAGTGCTGCTCACCGAGAACCCGCTCACCGACCACGACGTGGCCCGCCTCGTCGCGCTGCATGGCGACGAGCCGGTGCACTTCCACGTCGTCATGGCGGCGGACGCCGACGTCAGAGGGTTCGACGAGGCCGTCGACGACATCACCCGGACGCACTTCCGCGACGCACTTCATGAAGAGGACGCGGACAAGCCCGAGGCGCAGCTGCTGGCGGAGGCGCAGAAGCGGCTGTCCGGGTCCATCGCGGCGCTGCAGGCTGCCGGCGCCGCCGAGGTGGACGGTTCGGTCGTCCCCCACCGGCCGGTTGACGCCACCGTCGAGATCGCCGGACGGCTGGACGCCGACGAGATCGTCGTCCTCACCGAGCCGCACCTGGTGACCGACATGATGCGGCGGGACTGGGCCACCCGGCTGCGGCACAAGGTGCACCTGCCAGTGCTGCACGTAATCGCTGGCACCGACGAGGTCCACACCTGAGCGGTCAGGTGTGGAACCGGGCGATCGACTGCCCGAGGTCCGCGGCCAGCCCGCTGAGCTGGGCCGCCGACGACGCCGCCTGCTGAGAGCCCACGGCGGCTTGGCGGGACACCTCGCTCACCTGGCCCATGGCCACCACCACCTGCTCCGAGGCGGAGCGTTGCTGCTGGGTGGCGATCGAGATCTCCTCGGCCGCCATGGTGGTCTCCTCGACCAGCCTGGCGATGCGCTCCAGCGCGTCGACGGCACCGCGGGCCAGCAGCGCACCCTCGGCGGCCTGCGCCACCCCCGCGCGACTGGCGCTGATCGTGGCGTCGGTGTCCCACCGGATCTGGGTGACCAGTGCCTGGATCCCGCCGGCAGACTCCTGCGACCGCTCAGCCAGCCGGCGCACCTCGGCGGCCACCACGGCGAAGCCCCGGCCGTGCTCCCCCGCCCTGGCCGCCTCGATCGCAGCGTTCAGGGCCAGCAGGTTGGTCTGGTCGGCCAGCTCGTCGATGACCTGCAGAATCTGCCCGATCTGCCGGCCCTTCTCGCCCAGCTCGACGGCGGATCCCTCGACGGCAGCCACCCGCACGGCCAGCTGGTCGATCGCATCGACGCTGGCGTGCACCGCCTGGCGGCCGACCTCGGCCGACCGCAGCGTCTCGGCAGCCACCTGGGCCACACCTCGCGAGGTCTCGGCGATCTGGGCCGCGGTGGCCGCCAGCTCCTCGATCGTGGATGTCGTCTCGGTCACGGCCCCCGACTGCTCGCCCGAGCCGGCCGAAAGCGCCCGGGCCATGGCCAGCAGCTCACCGGCCGCGGACTCCATCTGCCGGCCACCGCCGTGGATCCGGCCGACCAGCTCGCGCAGGCCGGCGCTGGTGTTCTCCAGTGACGCGGCCAGGTCGGCGGTGTCGACGAAGCGGGTGGGGTCGGTCGAGGCGGCCAGGTCACCTCGCGCCAGCCGGGCCAGCGCCACTGACAGGTCGTCGACCTCCTGGGCCAGCCGGCGCTCCCGGCTGGCCGCCTGGTGCTGGACCCGGAACAGCCCGACGTCAATCGCGTCGACGAGCACGCCGACGACGAGCGTGCTGAGCACCGCTGCGACGCCGAACGGGACGCCGGTCCCGTGCCAGGTCGAGGTGAGCCAGCCCACGGCCGCCAACGACGCGGCCAGCGCCGGGGCGAGCAGCCGGGCCACCAGGTCCGAGTAGACCCCCGTGGCGTACGGCACGACGATGAGCGGCAGCATGACCGCTGGCCCGAGCATCCCTCCGGAGAAGGCCACCATCGCCAGCACCCCGCCCAGGAGCACGGCGGTCGAGGGGACGTCCCACCGGTCCGACTCGGCCAGCGAGTGCCCCTGCCGCAGCGAGTACCGGGCCAGCGCCACGGCCACCACCGCGTTGGCCAGGAGCAGCACCTCGACGCCGAGGACCCCCACCCACAGCACGTCGTGCGCCGAGACGTAGCGCGCGGTCAGCCAGGCCAGCAGCGGAGCCAGCAGCACGGTCGCCAGGTGCGTGATCGTCGTCTCGATCGCCGAGATGGCCGAGTAGGGCACCAGGCCGTAGTCGACGTCGTCGGCGAGCATGCATCCCCCATGTCGGTGACTCCTCGAACGCTGGATCGGGCGGCGGGGCGCCCACCTGTAGCCCGTTCGGGGGAACGGGCGCGGGCGCCGGTTAGGCTCGCCGGGTGCGGCGGGTCTGGGTCGTCCTCGGCGCGGCGGTCGCAACCGTCGCCGTCGCCGGCTGCTCGAGCCCCAGCCGAGTGCCCGCCCCGACGCTCGTGGGGATCGGCGCAGCCAGCTCCGCCTGCCAGCACATCATGGACGCCACCGCGAAGTCGCACCAGGGCGACACCCAGGGGCTGCAGACCGCCATGGACGCCGCCGCGCGGGCGGCCAGCGACGCGGCCCAAAGCGACAAGCGGTGGAAGCAGTTCGCCGCGGACGTCTACGCGGTGGACCAGGGCGCCGCCACCGCCGACCAGAGCAAGCACATCGTCGCGGTGTGCGCCCAGCTGCAGAAGGACTCGTCGGTCTACGTGACCGCGACCCCTTAGCCCGGATCCACCGTCTCGGCTTGAGTCGCCGCGCGTCGTAAAGCCGAGATGCCCTTCTGCTGCAACAGAATCGATCTTGTCTAGGGATCGTTTCGTCACCAGCGGAAGGGCATCCGGTAGATGCGAGTCTGTCACGGCTTCACTGCCACGTTCGACGATCCGAACCTCGTGTCGTGCGCCGGCGCCGGGTTGGCGCCGGTGCTGGCGCTGGCGGAGCGGGCCGGGCTGAACCGGCTGGTCGGCGAGTGGCCCGGCTCTGGTCGCGTCTCAGCCTCGGTGTAAATGACGACGGACGTAGGTTCGCCTTGATAGCCGCCAAGCTCTCAAGAGAGGACCCACGTCCGTGTCTGTTCGAGTATCGCCCACTGAGAAGATCCGTCGCCAGATCGATGCCCTGTT
>DATCDE010000165.1 GCA_036510875.1 Actinomycetes bacterium | reverse complement strand
ACGATTCGGCAGCCTGTCGGTGCAGATGTGGGTGGGGATGAGGCTCAGGTGCATCAGCCAGGTGAGTCATCCTCGAGGACGACCTCGCACGGCGGGCCTCTTCGCGCCGGACCGGCTCGGATCACAACAGTCAGCGTCCGGGCTCGACGACGTTCAGCACCTGGCCCTGCTCTGGGAACGTGCGCGCGGTGTCTGCCGTACGGTTGCGGTCGATGCGCACTCCAACTGCCGCTGTCGACGAGGCCGAGCTGCTGGCCGTGCTGCGTGAGCGCTGGCTTTTGGACGTCTATGCAGTTGCGTACGCCCCGGTGGGGTTCGGCAGCAAGCACTGGATGGCAACTGGCCGGGACGGGCAGCGCTGGTTCGTCACCGCGGACGCCCTGGCTCCCGCTGGGTCGGCGACGTTCACCGACCTGGATGCCGCGCTGCACACCGCCGCCGCCCTGCACGACCGGGGCCTCGCGGCGGTGGTCGCCCCCCTGCGGACCGGCGGCGGCGCCGCGCTGGAGCGCATCGGGACTCACCACGCGGTCGCGGTCTACCCCTACGTGACCGGCCATGCCGGGTCGTTCGGCGACCCGGTGTCCGACAATGACCGGGCCGACGTGCTGGACCTTCTCGCCAGGCTGCACACCACGGCCGTGCCAGCCTGCCCGACCGTCCGCACGGACGCGCTCCGGGTCGACCGGCGCAAGGCCCTCGACGCGGCGCTGGCCGACCTCGACCGGCCGTGGCACAGCGGTCCGCACGCTGAGCCGGTCCGTGCCGCGCTCCGGCGTGACCAGGCCGCACTGCGGCACGCGCTCGCAACGTACGACGCAGAGGCCCAGGTCCTCCGGGCCGCCTCCACTGCCTCGCGGGTCGCCACTCACGGCGAGCCGCACCCGGGCAACCTGATCCGCACCGAGAACGGCCTACGGCTGGTCGACTGGGACACGGTGCTCGTCGCCCCGCCGGAGCGTGACCTGTGGCTGCTCGCGCGCGACGGCATGTCCGACGAGCAGGTTGCCGCCGAGTACACCGCGCGCACCGGACGCCGCGCGGACCCGCGCGGGATGCGGCTACAGCGCCGCAGGTGGGCGCTGGCCGATGTGGCGATCTTCACCGACGATGTGCGTCACCCGCATGCCGACGACGCGGAGATCGCCGAGTCAGTCGACTACCTGCTGCGGTCCTTGGCCTGGCTCACGACCGACGGCCTCGCCACGTAGCCGTCACCGGTGATCACGAGGTCGGCGAACCGTCGAGGCAGACCGCTCGCTCGGTCGAGAGGCGGATTGGGTCGCCGAGGTCCTCGCCCGTGACGGTCAGCTCTAGGTTCGACTTGCTTCCGCGAGCAGCATCCATCCACTCCATCCCCGGTGTCCCCGCGCAGAACGCCGAAGGACCCGCGCTGGAACGGGCACTTCGAGTGCAGCCTCGGCGCCGCCCGGTGACCACGAACAGCGTTGGTGTGACGATCACGTGCACCCTCGACCGGGGGCGGTCAGCTGGCCGTGTCAGGGATGACGGTGAGGACGACGTTGCCGGTCTTCTGCTCCGACTCGACATACGTCGTGGCCGCGACGACGTGTTCCAGCGGGTACGTGCGGTCGATGACCGCCCGGTAGTGCCCGGCCTCGATGAGTTCCTTGAGGAAGAGCACGTCCTTCTTCGTGTACTTGGGGATCGGGATCAGCACCCGGTGACTGCCGAACACCGCGGTCCACAGCACCAGGCGCGGGTTCTTCCATCGGGCCCCGAGGTCCGTCGTGATGAAGAGCCCGCCGGGTGCAAGGGATCCTTTGCACGCCTCGAAGTCGCTCTTGCCGACGGCGTCGAACAGGACGTCGTAGGCCTCACCGTTGGTGGTGTAGTCCTCCCGGGTGTAGTCGACGACCACGTCGGCGCCGAGCGAGCGCACGAGGTCGACGTTCTTCGTGGTGCACACAGCCGTCACGTGCGCCTCGAAGTACCGGGCGAGCTGAACCGCCGCGGTGCCGATCGACCCGGAGGCTCCGTAGATGAGGATCCGCCGTCCCTTGTGCACGCCTCCTCGCCTGAGGCAGGTGAGAGCGAGGATCACCCCGTCGCAGACGGCGGCGGCCGCCGCGTAGGACATGCCGGCCGGCTTGAGGGCCAGCGGGGCGTCCTGCTTGACGCAGACGTACTCGGCATGCGCCCCGAAGCGGTCGGCGTGGACACCGAACACCTGGTCCCCTGCCGAGAAATCGGTCACCGCCGATCCGACCGCCTCGACCTCTCCGGCCAGCTCGGTGCCGAGGATCGGCTGCTTCGGGCGGCGCAGACCGCTGAAGGCTCGCACGACATACGGCTTGCCGGCGCGGAACCCGCAGTCGGTCCGATTCACGGTGGTGGCGTGGACCTTGACCAGGACCTCGTCGTCGGCCGGGACCGGCTTGGCGACGTCCGCGAGCTCCAGGACGTCAGGGGTGCCGTACCTCGTGTGGATCACCGCGCGCATGGGTCTCAAGCACCCGGGGTCGTCGGGCTCACGTGCGCGAGCCAGCCATCCAACGCCGAGGTGTCGAACACCTCGACCGGGAGACCGTTGCGGACCAGGAGCGCGGTGCCCCGCTGACGCTGCCCCCCGATGACGGTGTGGAGAACCTGATGAGGCTCTCCGCCTCGCTCTAGGTTCCGGGACACGATCTTGATCAATCGATCGACGAACGGCACGGCTGTCCCCTCTGTTCGAACGGCCCCGACGTTAGGGCAGATGCCCGCGAGGCACCAGGGCCGAACGCCACCGCAACGCCGTCCGGGAGCCGCTACCGGTACTGGCGCCTCTGCGCTACCTACAGCTCGTCCAGGAGGCTCTGCTGGAGCTCCACGAGCGCGATCTCGCCGCCGAGGTCCGGCAGGACCGCGTGGTCGAGGAGATGGACGAGTACCGCGAGCTGGAGCGGCAGCGCCGGAACCTCGAGCACTTCATCGCCGACCTGACAGCTATCAGCGAAGCCGTGTAGGGCAACCAGGGAAGGCAACGGCACACATTGTCGGGCCAGGGCCGCGGCCGGGAGTGGCCGCTAGGGGTAGCTGAAGAACTCGTGCGGGAGGCCGACGTCCAGGATGCGCCGCTCCAGCTCGTAGGACTTCGTGCCGTGCTACCTATCCCCTACCCAGTGCTGGAGGCCCTGAATACTGGCTGTTTCCCAGCCAGAGGATCAGCAGGAAGATCCAGCTGAGGAAGAACAGTCCGATCGTGAACCCGGCACCGTGGCCGAACGCGGTGGACAGGTCGTTCCACACGATGATCGTGATGACCAGGTTCACGATGGGGATCAGGTAAAGGATCAGCCACCAGCCGGGTCGGCCCACGGTCTTGAGCAGCACGTAGAGGTTGTAGATCGGGATGAACGCCGCCCAGCCGGGCTGGCGGGCCTTGCCGAAGACCCCCATCAGGGGCAGCGCTCCGACGACGTACACCACGACCGCGAAGATCAACCAGAAGACGCCCGCACCACTGGATGACGACTGCATCCGAACCCTCCCCAGGAACTTCCTCTGCCGACGGATGACGAGTCTGGCGTACCGGGGAGCGTGCCGTGGCACCCTTCACGAGATCAACGGCGACTGTTATGCGCCACTCCACGCTGTCGACCGGCGAGCTTGCTCGAAGATCGCCCCGATCTCGGTGGTGTCGAGATACGCGGCCTGGCCCCCCGCCCTGGGCGTGGGAAGACCGCGCCGGTGGTGCTCCCCGACCGGTCACGGTTCGGTGGACGGGCTCCAGTGAGCGTGCCGCCAGCGGTAGCCTGCGGCCATGCGTCGGGTGTTCGCCGCAGCCACGTTGGTGTTGGTCTCGGGCTGTGCGCTTCCCGCGACCGACCCGGGCGATGACGCCTCCCCGTTGGCCGCCGACCGCCCGGTGAGCGCTCAGCTGGTTGGGCATGACTACGCCGAGCTGGGACGGATGGCCAATGTCCGGCTGAGCATGGAACGCTACGGCGGGGTAGTGCCCGAGCAGCTGTGCCGGGACGCCTGGCGCAACCTGCGGCTCCAGCCGCAGTGGAAGGCGCTGCCCGCACCACCCCCGACTGTGTTCCTGGACCACTGCGCACAGGGTTGACCCGCCCACACAGCAGCTAGCCCGCCGCCCCCGAAGGGGCGACGGGCTAGCTGTACTGCCCACACACGTTGGTGACAGGGCGACACGGCCTCCAGGATCCGTGACGTAGGGGAGACCTCCGGGTGAGGTGGGGCTTGTCGAAGGTCCCGGCTCATCCTCGGAGGTCTCCTTGCCGCACGCTAATGCTCTGCTCGCTCCTCGGGGTCGTCTCGAGCTGGCCCGGTGCGTCGTGGTCACCGAGCGGGAGGCCCGCTCCCGCTCCGTCATCGCACCACTTCGGGGCGATTGGCTTGCCGGCGAGGCTGCGCCGGGCACCATGGGAACCGTGGACCAAGAGAACCGGGAACGGTATTGCCACGGCACACGCTCAGACTTGCAGCCAGGAGATCTGATCGAGCCTGGCTATCGCTCCAACTACGGCACGCAGAGGAAGTCGAACCAAGTCTATCTGACCGCCACGCTGGACGCCGCCATCTGGGGAGCGGAACTGGCGGTCGGTGAGGGCCCAGGCAGGATCTACACGGTGGAACCAAGCGGTCCGATCATGGATGACCCCAACCTGACGGACAAGAAGTTCCCCGGCAACCCCACGAAGTCCTTACCGCTCTCGTGAGCCGCTCCGCGTCGCAGGTGAGATCACGAACTGGGAGGGCCACGCCCCGAAGTCCTTCAAGCCATGAAAGACCAGCTCGAAAGCCTCAAGCAGCGTGGCATCGAAGCCATCGACGACTGACTGGCGTGCACCGCCCGACCTGTCGTGTCGAAGACGTCATCCATGTGTTGGATCCCCGCAGTAGGAGCAAGCGCACGTCGGTGCCCTCCTCGGTACTCGGCTGACCGAGGATGTCGCTGACCGAGGATGTCTGAGCATCCTGCTGCTCCGGAGAGTCGTCGGCTGCCAGGATCGGCGCCATGACTGAGACGACTCGCAGCCACCAGAGCATCGTGGTTGATGGAGGACGGACCCTGTGCTTCGCCGAGTGGGGTGACCCGGCGGGGTTCCCGGTGTTCGGCCTGCACGGCACTCCCGGGGGCCTGCTGAACCGGCATCCGGATGAGGGCAAGTATGCGGAGGCCGGCGCCCGGGTGATCACCTACGACCGGCCGGGTTATGGCGGGTCGACCCGGCGGCCGGGTCGTTCGGTGGTCGACTGCGTCGGGGATGTCGCTGCGATCGCGGACCACCTCGGGATCGGGCGGTTCGCGGTGACCGGCGGCTCGGGTGGTGGCCCGCACAGCCTGGCGGTGGCCGCGCGCCTGGGCGAGCGGGTGGTGCGTGCCTGCTGCGATGTGGGGGTCGCTCCCTTCGGTCTGGATGAGCTGGACTTCTTCGCCGGGATGGATCCGCTCAACGTGACGGAGTTCGGCTGGGCCGTGGACGGTGAGCAGCGTCTCGCCGTGGAGCTGGACCGTGAGCTGCGAGAGATGGCCGAGCGGGTTGCCGCCGACGCGTCGAAGCTGCTGGGTGACGGCTGGGCTTTGGACGACGCCGACCGCGCAGTGCTCAGCCGTGCCGACCTGGCGGCGGTGATCCGGGAGGCAACTGAGGACCTGGTCCGCGGCGGCGTGTGGGGGCTGGGTCGACGATGACCTGGTGTTCACCAAGCCGTGGGGGTTCGACCTGGCGGAGATCACGGTCCCGGTGCAGGTGCGCTACGGCGCCAAGGACGTCCTCGTCCCCGCTGCGCACGGTGCATGGCTGGGGCGCAACGTGCCCGGCGCGGAAGTCGTCGTAGAAGACGCGGAGGGCCACATGGGTGACCCCGACAAGGTCGTGGCGGAAACCCGTTGGCTCGTCACCGGCGAATCACATTCCACCTGACTGCAACGGCCCATTCGATCCGCTCTTCATCGGCACATCGGTGCGCGCTTCAGTTGCTGCCGTCCGCGGCCTCGCTCGGGGTGGTGGGGTCGGCGCTATGGGTTGTCACTACCCCTTGGACGCCGGGCGACGCGAACCAGGATTCGATCTCGGCGAAGTCCGCATCCGACAGAACGACGTCGGCGGCCTGCGCGGCCAGCTCCAGGTGGGGCGATCTACGGGAAGGACCTGTGACAACAGCGGTCACGTCGCGATGGTGTAACAGCCATGCGA
Source organism: Actinomycetes bacterium (assembly GCA_036510875.1). Lineage (NCBI taxonomy): Bacteria > Bacillati > Actinomycetota > Actinomycetes > Actinomycetes bacterium. Next base: position 1,596 of record DATCDE010000165.1, on the reverse strand, counting down.
GAGCGAGGGCACCGCATTCGACTCCGTGTCGGTGCTCCGCATCGGAGCGGAGCCGATCAATCGCGTCGTACACGGCGGGAGTGAGCAGCTCATCGACCCCATCGGGGCGCAGCGCCATCCGGGAGTCTGGGGGTGGCGTGACGCCGCGTAGGTACTTCGCAGTGAGCGCACCGCCGGCCAGGGGCGAGAAGGGCGTGAACGCCAGACCGCGCCCGGCGCAGATCGACCGGACAGCCCGGTCATCGTGGGGTTCCAGCAGGCTGTAGCCGTTCTGCACGACTTGGTAGCCGCTGATACCGAGCCGCTCGGCCGCGTCGAGGGCTGCGGTGAGCTGGCCCGCATCAACGTTGCAAGCGCCCACGTAACGGCAGCGGCCACTGGCGCGAATCGCCTCCAGCCCCTCGAGAGTCTCCTCGATTGGTGTGCCCTCATCGGGCGCATGGGTGAGCAGAAACTCGACGGTGTCGACGCCAAGTCGTTGAAGGCTCCCGGAGAACTTCTCTTCGAGAAGGGCGGCGTCGAAGCGGCTGCCTGACCCGGTGACGTCTGGCGGGGCAACCTTGGTAGCGAGTCGAACTCGGTCAGAGACGGCCGAGTCGCGCTTGACCAGCCAACGACCGATCACGATCTCGCTTGCACCGCCTGCGTAGCGTTCCGCAGTGTCGAACAGTGTGATGCCCAAACCAACCGCTTCGTCCATCGTCGCGAACGCTGAAGGCTCGTCCAGCCCACGACCCACGAGCGTCGGACTCCCGCCAATCCCGCCGAACGTGCCGCAACCGAGTACGAACCTCCCGTAGCTCCAGATCGGTGGCGTGGTCACTCTCAGCATCGTATTCAAGTCGGCGAGATCTTTCGGGTAGTTCCCACCCGCACCGCACCCAATGCCATCTCTGGAGCGCACTTGATCGGCACATGCAGTGTGGTGGCATACAGCCCCAACGTGCAGCCTGCGTCCCACTGGCCACGATGACTTTGAGGCCGGTCATCCAGCAGGGCTGTGACGTGCGCGGGCGCCTCACGCGAGCTGTCGCTCAGTCCCGTTAGAACGGTCCGAGCGTGCTGACGACAGTCAGGACCGTCACCCGAGTTCGACAGTTCATGGGTCAGCGTTCGGCGGATAGTCGGTGGGGGACAAGGGGTTTCCCCGATTTGTCCGTGGGGGGGGTGCGTATCTATTCGGTGTTGCGGGCTCGCCTGCGGGGTGTGCGCGCGGGTTCGGCGGCCAGGACCAGGGGTGGGGTGGTGGCCTGGCAGGCGGTGAGGATCGCGGCCTGGTCGGGGGTGATCTCGCTGCGCTGGCGGATCCGGCCGGTGCTGCCGTGCAGGTCGCTGGCGTGGATGCGGTCCAGGTCGCGGGCGATCGCGGGCCAGGTGTCGCCGGTGGCGTTCTCGGCGACGCGGATCAGGACCAGGGCCAGGAAGCACAGCGTGACGTGGGCGCGGATGCGTTGCTCCTTGCGGTGATAGACGGGTCGGACCTCGAGGACTCCTTTGAGGTCGCGGAAGCCGCGTTCGACGTCGAGGAGGCCCTTGAACAGGCGGGCGGCGTCCGCGGCCGGGATGTTGTCGTCGGTGCAGGACAGCAGGAACTTC
>DATCDE010000164.1 GCA_036510875.1 Actinomycetes bacterium | reverse complement strand
CAGCGCGGTCGCCCGAGCCGGCGGGTCCAGGTACGCGTTGCGGCTGGACAGCGCCAGGCCGTCCGGGTCGCGCACGGTCGCCACCGGCTCGATCCGGACCGGCACGTTCAGGTCGTGGACCATCTGCCGGACCAGGGTCAGCTGCTGCGCGTCCTTCTGCCCGAACAGCGCGACGTCGGGACGGACGACGTCGAACAGCTTGAGCACCACGGTGAGCACGCCGTCGAAGTGCCCGGGGCGGGCCGCCCCTTCGAACCGCTCCGCCATCGGGCCGGCGGCGACCCGCACCAGCGGCTCGCCGTCGGGGTACATGCCCTCGACCGTCGGGGCGAACACCAGGTCGACGCCGGCCGACTCGCACAGGGCGAGGTCGGCGTCCAGGGTGCGGGGGTAGCGGTCCAGATCCTCGGCCGGCCCGAACTGCAGCGGGTTGACGAAGATGCTGACCGCCACGGCGTCCGCGACCTCGTGCGCCCGCGCGACCAGCGCGGCGTGCCCCGCGTGCAGCGCCCCCAGCGTGGGCACCAGTGCGAGGGCGCGCGCGCCCGCCCGAAGCCGGTGGGCGTCGGCCCGGCAGGACCCGAGGTCCCCGGACAGCACCAGCGCGCTCATCCGACGGTCCCCTCGTCGACCGGCCCGGCCAGCGCCTCGAGCAGCGCCTCCGCGTCGGCCGGCCGCAGCCGTCCGGACGCGAGCGCCCGGTCGGCCGTGGCCCGCGCCAGCGCCCGGTAGCTGGGCAGTGTCTCGGGGGCCGCCGCGCCGATCACCCGCACGTGCGCGGCGACCGTACCGGCGTCCCCGCGCGCGACCGGGCCAGTCAGCGTGACCTCGCCGGCGCTCACCGCGTTGTCCAGGGTCGCGGCCAGCAGCGGCCCGATCACCCGGCCCGGCTGTTCGATCCCGGCGCGGCGCAACAGGTCCGTGGCCTGGGCCACCAGGGTGGTCAGGTGGTTCGCGCCGTGCGCGAGGGCCGCGTGGTAGAGCGTGCGGTCCGCCTCGGCGACCCAGACCGGCTCGCCGCCCATCTCCAGCACGAGCGCCTCGGCGATCGGGCGCAGCGGCTCCGGGGCGGTGACCCCGAACGAGCAGCCGGCCAGCCGGCCCAGGTCCATGGCCGTCCCGGTGAACGTCATCACCGGGTGCAGCGCCAGCGGCAGCGCTCCCTGCGCGCGGGTCGGCTCGAGCACCGCGAGGCCGTAGCGGCCGGCCGTGTGCGCGAGCAGCTGACCCGGCCGCACCGACCCGGTGGCGGCCAGGCCGGCGACCAGCGTGGGCAGCGCGGCGTCCGGCACGCACAGCAGGGCCAGGTCCACGTCGGCCAGCACGTCGTGCGGGGCCACCAGCGGGACGCCGGGGAGCAGCCGCTCGGCCCGGGCCCTCGACGCGTCGGACACCCCCGAGGCGGCCACGATCCGGTGCCCCGCCGCGAGCAGCGCAGCGCCGAGCACCGCACCCACCCGGCCCACGCCCAGGACGCCGACGGACAGCCGCCCCGGGCGAAGGTGCGGGACGGGCTGAGCGCTCATCGGGGCAGCGTACGACGCCACCGCTGCGGGGCTGCTGCGGCGTCGGGCCGGCACGGTGCGGGAAGGCAGGGACACCGTCGGCGTACCGTCCCGGTGTGCCCTGGGAGCCATGGCGAAGCGCCGTCCAGCGGGCGCTGTACGGCCCGGCCGGCTTCTACCGGCGGGCGGAGGGCCCGGCCGGGCACTTTCGCACGTCACCGCATGTGGGGCCCGACCTCGCCCGGGCGCTGCTCGTCCTGCTGGGCGACGTCGACGCTGCACTCGGCCACCCGCGGCGGCTCGACCTGGTGGACGTCGGTGCCGGGCGCGGCGAGCTGCTCGTGGAGCTGCGCGCCCAGTCCGGCGGCGCGCGGTTCGGTGGACGGTTGCGGCTGCTGGGCGTCGACCTGGCCGACCGGCCCCCCGGACTGCCGGACGACGTCGGCTGGGCGGACGCCGTCCCGCCCGGCCTGACCGGGCTGGTCGTGGCCAACGAGTGGCTGGACAACGTGCCGGTCGACGTCGTCGAGGTCGGATCGGACGGGCCCCGGCTGGTGCTCGTCGACCCGGCCAGCGGCGCGGAGCGGCTCGGCGGACCGGCGGACGCCCTTGACGCCGAGTGGCTGCAGCGGTGGTGGCCGGTGACCGAGGCCGCGGTGGGCGCCCGCGCCGAGGTCGGTCGCCCCCGCGACGACGCCTGGGCCGGGCTCGTGGGGTCAGTCACGTCCGGCCTGGCCGTGGGCATCGACTACGGGCACGTCGCCGCCGACCGTGCCGCGGGGCGCTACCCGGCCGGCACGC
>DATCDE010000163.1 GCA_036510875.1 Actinomycetes bacterium | reverse complement strand
TGCTTCACGAACTCGGAGAGCTCGATGAGGGTCATCTCCTTGAATGCCTCAAGGAGCTCGTCGGTGCTGAGCTTCGCCATGATCGGCGGTCCTTTCGTTCTTGCGTCGTGGCCGGGGCCGCAACGTCCATCTCGGATGGGGGTGAGGTGGGGCGTCAGCCCTCGGTGGTGTCGGCGTCCTCGGTGGCCTCGACGACGTCGGCGGACGCGGTCTCGGGCTCCTCGACGACCTCGGCGACGGCCTCGGGGGCAGCCTCCTCGGTCACGACGACCTCCTCGGCGGCCACGGCGACGACCTCGTCGGCCGCCTCCTCGGACACCGCAGGAGCCTCGGCGGCCGGCGCAGCAGCGCCCGCACCACCGATGACCGAGGGGTCAGCCTCGGCCTTGACGCGCAGGGCCTCGATGGTGCGAGCCGCCTGTGCGAGCGGGGCCTGGAACAGCGCGGCTGCCTGGGACAGCGACGCCTTCATGGCCCCAGCGAGCTTCGCGAGGAGAACCTCACGCGACTCGAGGTCCGCGAGCTTGGCGATCTCGGCGGCGGACAGCGTCTTGCCGTCCATGTAGCCGCCCTTGATCACCAGCAGCGGGTGTGCCTTGGCGAAGTCACGCAGACCCTTGGCGGCCTCGACCGGGTCGCCCTTGATGAAGGCGATCGCGCTGGGGCCGGCGAGCAGGTCGTCGAGACCCTCGACGCCCGCCTCCTTTGCAGCGATCTTGGTCAGCGTGTTCTTCACCACGGCGTAGTTGGCGGTCTCACCGAGCGATCGGCGCAGCGTCTTCAGCTGCGCCACGGTGAGGCCGCGGTACTCGGTCAGCACGGTCGCGTTCGACGTGCGGAAGTGCTCCGCGATCGTCGCGACGTCGGCTTCCTTGTCTGCCCGCGCCATGGATCTCCTTCCAGCATTCCGGCCGGAAGCCCCCGCACAGCAGAAGAGCCCCGCGCAGGCGCGGGGCTCGGGCCACGCCCGTGTGGGGCGGAGCCGGGTCCTCACCTGCGCTGGCCCTCCGCTCATGAGCGGAAGCTTCGGTCGGCACGCCACGTGGGCGGTCCGACGACCGGCGGTCTTCGGTTCGTGTCAGGGTACGTGGCCGGGGGCGGGCGGGTCAAAACGCCCGCCCCCGGCCACGGTTCGATCAGTCGACGGCCGAGGCCGTCACGCGACGCTCAGGCCTGGCCCTCGTCGTCGGTCATCAGGTTGCGGGTGCGGTTGGGGTCGACCGGGATGCCGGGGCCCATCGTCGTGGTGACGGTGGCCTTCTTCAGGTAGCGGCCCTTGGCGGCGGACGGCTTGAGGCGCAGGACCTCGTCGAGCGCCGCGGCGTAGTTCTCCACCAGCGCCTCGTCGGTGAACGACGCGCGGCCGATCACGAAGTGCAGGTTCGAGTGCTTGTCGACGCGGAACTCGATCTTGCCGCCCTTGATGTCGGTGACCGCCTTGGCGACGTCCATCGTGACCGTGCCGGTCTTGGGGTTGGGCATCAGGCCACGCGGGCCGAGCACCTTGCCCAGCCGGCCGACCTTGCCCATGAGGTCGGGCGTCGCGACGGCGGCGTCGAAGTCGGTGTAGCCGGCCGCGACCTTGTCGATGAGCTCGTCGCCACCGACCTCGTCGGCGCCGGCGGCACGCGCCTCCTCCGCCTTCTCACCGTTGGCGAAGACCAGGACCCGAGCGGTCTTGCCGGTGCCGTGCGGGAGGTTGACGGTGCCGCGCACCATCTGGTCGGCCTTGCGCGGGTCGACGCCCAGGCGGAAGGCGACCTCGACGGTCGCGTCGAACTTGGCGGGGTTGGTCTCCTTGGCCAGACGGACGGCCGCGAGAGGTGCGTACAGGGCGTCCTTGTCGATCTTGGCGGACGCCTCGTCGTAGGCCTTGCTGCGCTTCATGGCTGCTCCTTGTGGAGTGGGAGTCGTGGTCGGACGGGCCGCGCGAGGCCCTGCCACGTCGTGCTGGTCGGTGCGCCGGGGGCGGCGCAGATGGTCGACCCCGAGGGGCGACCGGTGGGTGACGTCAGTCGGAGACGAGCTGGTCTGTCTCCTCGGTTCCTCGGGCCAGGGCCCTCGTCACTCGGAGACGGTGACGCCCATCGAGCGCGCGGTGCCCTCGATGATGAGCATGGCGTTCTCGACGTCGTTGGCGTTGAGGTCGGCCATCTTGGTCTCGGCGATCTCGCGGACCTGCGCCTTGGTGATCGTCGCGACCTTCGTGGTCCGCGGGTTCGCGGCGCCCTTGTCGACGCCGGCAGCCTTGAGGATGAGCCTCGCAGCGGGCGGGGTCTTGAGGATGAACGTGAACGAGCGGTCCTCGTAGACCGTGATCTCGACCGGGATGACCTGGCCGCGCTGCGACTCGGTCGCGGCGTTGTAGGCCTTGCAGAACTCCATGATGTTGACGCCGTGCTGACCCAGCGCCGGCCCGACGGGCGGAGCGGGGTTGGCGGCGCCGGCCTGGATCTGGAGCTTGATCAGGCCTGCGACCTTC
>DATCDE010000162.1 GCA_036510875.1 Actinomycetes bacterium | reverse complement strand
AGATGTCCGCGAACACCGTGATCAGCAGCCAGATCCAGATGAAGAACAAGAAGAACCACAACATCGACCAGAACACCTGACCGACCGCCCACTCGGCGAGAACGTTCATGCCAACCCCTTCCTCGGGCGAGCAGAGTCTGTGCCCGCCGCATCCCGGCCGACTCGTCGAGGACGGCTGCTCCGACTCTCTCGTGGCGGTCAGCGACCGGCCAGAGACCAAGGTCACCAACGATCTGGTGCGGCACCACCGCGTCGGACCGGCTCGATGCCCTCGACGCCCTCGTCAGCATCGTGCTACACGTCTTCTGGCAGTTCGGCCGGCCGACCATTCGACGCTGGTCGGCTTACAGTCGGGCGGTGACATCTCGCCTCTCGATCCTCGTTGGTGTCCTCGGCGCGCTGGTGCTCACCGGCTGCTCCGCCACCGGCCAGACCCCCGCGGCCGCCGCATCCGACCTGTGCAACCAGGCGCGGACGGCGGCGAAGAACGCCAGCAACGACTCCCAGGAGCTGCTCGTTCAGCTGCGCGGCCAGGCCCACGCGGCTGCCCCGGGATCGACGTACTCGGACACGGACCTGATTGCCGGACGGTTCCCGGGCGGCGCTGCACCATCGGTCGTGGCCCTGCGCGGACAGCTCTCGGTTGTCGTCAAGCGAGAGATGACCGCTATCGTCGGCCAGCCCCAGTGCTTCAGCTCGGGGGAGCTGACGATGGCCAAGCAGGCCCTGGCCCCCGGTGGGGCCGGCCGATGACTGGCACGACGGTGCCCGTCTACCACCTGACCAGTCGGGGTGAATGGGATGCGGCCCTGGCCGAGGGCTGCTACCGCCGGTCGACACGGGGGAAGAGCCTGGTGGACGTGGGGTTCATCCACGGTTCCCCGGCCGGCCAGCTGGCCGAGGTCGCCGAGCTGGTCTACGAAGGCTGCGAGGACGAGCTCGTGGCGCTGGTCATGGACATGCGCCGGCTCGAGGCAGCCGGTCTGCCGCTGCGGTTGGAGGACGGCGGCAACGGCACGTACTACCCGCACATCTACGCACCGCTGCCCTGTCATCTGGTCGACGACGTGCGCCCGGCATGGTTCGACGGGCAGGGCCGCTTCGTCTTCGATGGCTGAGCCACGGCGCTGGGCGACTCCACAATGGTGTGGGAGCAGCACGACGAGCGATGCCGCAGCTGGTCGAGCCGTTCCCGGCCGCGCTGGAGGGGCTGAGCCGGCTGCGGGCATCCGGCGAGGCGACGTTGTGGGCGAGGGTCACCCCACCCCGTCCGCCGGTGTCGCGCACGGCGCTGTCGTCAGCGCGGTGGACACGATCCGACAGCGATGGTCCATGTCGAGGGCGTCGCCCTGGAGATGTTCAATGTTCAACCAGTGTCGACGATGCCGTGAGGGGACGCCTGCGTGACTGACTACGGCCACTCGCTGCTCTTCGGCAGCTTCATCACCCCCTCGGCGCGGGCGCCGCAGGAGGTGGTGTCCCTGGCCCAGCTGTGCGAACGCGTCGGGCTCGACCTGGTGACCTTCCAGGATCACCCTTACCAGCCAGGCTTCCTGGACACCTGGACGCTGATGTCGTACGTCGCCGCTGCCACGACCCGGATCCGGTTGAGCGCCAACGTCTTGAACCTGCCGCTACGGCCTCCGGCCGTCGTGGCCCGAAGCGCCGCCAGCCTCGACCTCCTCAGCGGTGGCCGGGTGGAGCTGGGGCTCGGGGCTGGCGCGTTCTGGGACGCCATTGAGGCGAACGGGGGACGCCGGCTGAGCCCCGGGGAGTCGCTGGCGGCGCTCGAGGAGGCCATCGGGGTCATCCGCGAGGTGTGGGCCGTGGACCATGGAGGCGGCGTCCGGGCAGACGGCCGGCACTACCCGGTGATGGGTGCCAAGCGCGGGCCGGCACCTGCGCACGACATCGACATCTGGGTGGGCGGCTTGAAACCGCGGATGCTGCGGCTGATCGGCCGGCTGGCCGACGGATGGCTGCCGTCGCTGTCCTACCTGCCGGCCGGCGTCGGCAGCCTGCCCGCCATGAACGCCCTGATCGACGAGGCCGCGGTAGCGGCCGGACGAGACCCGCGCGATGTCCGCAGGATGCTGAACCTCTCGGGGCGCTCCCCGTCGGCGTCCGGCGGGCCGTTCGAGGGCCGCCCGGAACGGTGGGCCGAGTCGATCGCGGCGCTGGTCGTCGAGCATGGCGTCTCCAGCTTCATCTTGGCGAGCGACGACCCCGACGAGCTCGCGTACTTCGGGCAGGAGGTGGCACCCGCTGTGCGCGTGCTGGTCGCTGCGGAGCGAGCCGTCCCGGCCGCCACCAGGGCGAGTGCGGTGGGACCCGTGCGGGCCGCGCGCGTCGACGGATCCACGGTGTTCCGGACCACTCCCACCCCGGACCCCGGAGCCCGGCTGACTGACCACACTCTGTGGGACGAGACCGTTCGGCCGGTGGCGCCCCAGGCTCCAGGCGGGCACGTCTACACCGAACATGCCCAGGCCGTCGGCGCCCACCTGGTCGAGGTCCATGACCACCTGCGCGCCGAGCTGACCCAGCTGCGCGAGGTGATCCAGCAGGTGAACCAGGGCACTCTCACCGCGGCACAGGCCCGCGGCTTCCTCAACGAGCTGACCCTGCGCCAGAACAACTGGGCCCACGGGGCGTACTGCGCCTCGTACTGCCGCCTGGTGACCGAGCACCACCGCATCGAGGACCGGGCGGTCTTCCCGCACCTGCGCGACTGCGACGACGACCTGGTACCGGTGGTGGACCGGCTGGAGCAGGAGCACGTAGTCATCCACGGCGTCGTGGAGGCGGTCGACCAGGCGCTGGTGGCCTACCTCGCGGACTCCAGCGACTTCACCGGTCTGCAGTCCGCCGTCGACCTGCTCACGGACACCCTGTTGTCCCACCTGGCCTACGAGGAGCAGCAGATCATCGAACCGATCGCCCGGTACGGCTTCTACGCCGGGCAGGTCTAACGAGGGCGGGGATAGCGTGCCGGCCATGCCCCACGCGTTCGAGGCTCGGCCGTTGACACCGGCCACCTGGCAGGACTTGGAGTCGCTGTTGGACCTGCCCGGCGGTGCGATCGTGCGCGGCTGCTGGTGCTTGCATGTACTACCGTAGGGAGCGGGAACGTCGCGGTGAACGCGGCGGCCGGCGCCGAGAACCGGCGGCAGCTGTGCGAGCAGGTGGACTCGGGGGTCGTCCCGGGCCTGGTGGGCTATGTCGACGGTGCCCCTGCTGGCTGGATCAGTCTCGGTCCTCGGGCGGACTACGCCAAGCTGAAGCGCTCGCCCTCATGAAACCCATCGACGATCGCGAGGTCTGGTCGATCGTGTGCACCTACCTGGCCAAGCAGCTGCGCGGTCGGGGTGTCCAGCACCGGCTACTGGCGGCCGGTATCGGGTACGCGCGAGCAGGGGGTTGGAACGCTCGAGGCGTACCCCGTCGACAAGCCCACCCGTAGCCACGACGACTTCATGTTCTTCGGCTCGCGGAGCCTGTTCGAACGAGCCGGGTTCCGCGAAGTGGTCCGCAGGTCTCCGACCCGCGTCGTCATGCGTCGCCAGCTCCGTTCGGCTCGGCGGAGCTGACCGCCTGCGTTCGAAGGTTGGCGTCTGCTAAGAAGTGGGACGGGGCTCCCGCCGTGACAGGGGGGAACGGCGGGAGCCCTCGGGCTGGCTGTGGGTCGGCTGGATCTCGGCCACCAGCCTGAACGGCACGCCGGTTCTCCTGGCCCTCGGCCCGGCCAGCGCGGTCGACGGGTACCTGGCCGGCACCTCGTACGCCGTCACGGACCGTTGGACCAGCGCTACGGCCGAGGTCACAGAGGTCCGTGGGCACCGGCCGCCCGCCGACCCGACCAGCCAGCCGTTCTGGGTGCACAGCGCCACCGGCCACACCGCTGTACGGCTGGACATCGGCCCGGACGCCGGCAGCTACCGGGTGGTGGTCGTGAACCAGGACGGCTCCAGCGGCGTCGCCTGCAGCCGGTAGCGGCCCAGGGCACGGCGCCGTTCGGAGGGTAGGGTCAGGTAAACCGCCGTCCGAGCCGGAGGGAAGGCATGGAGGTCCAGGAGACGCGGGTCCAGACCGACCGCGTGCTCACGGTCCCGAACGTGCTCTCGATGCTCCGGCTGCTCGGCATCCCGGTGTTCCTGTGGCTCGTGCTGGGGCCCGAGGCGGACGGCTGGGCGGTGCTGCTGCTCATGGTCAGCGGCATCACCGACTACCTGGACGGCGTGATCGCGCGGCGGACCGGTCAGATCTCCCGTCTGGGACAGCTGCTCGACCCGCTCGCCGACCGACTCTACGTCATCGCCACCCTGCTCGGCCTCGGCCTGCGCGACATCGTGCCCTGGTGGCTGGTCGTCCTGCTGCTCGGTCGTGACGTGGTGCTGGCGTTCACTCTGCCGGTCCTGCGTCGGCACGGCCTCGGGCCGCTGCCTGTCCACTACCTGGGCAAGGCTGCCACGTTCAACCTGCTGATCGCTTTCCCGCTCGTGCTGCTCGGCAGTGGAGCCGGCGCGGCGGCTGACGTGGCCAGGATCTTCGGCTGGGCCTTCCTGGTCTGGGGCACCGCGCTGTACTGGTGGGCCGGGATGCTCTACCTCATCCAGGTGCGGGGCATCGTCGTAGCCGACCGGGCGGCTGCGCACGACAGCGGGCAGGCACCGGCATGAAGGCCGTGGTGATGGCCGGGGGAGAGGGCACCCGGCTGCGCCCGATGACCTCGAGCATGCCCAAACCGCTGCTTCCGGTGGTGAACCGCCCGATCATGGAGCACGTCCTGCGGCTGCTGCGCCGACACGGGCTCACCGACGTCGTCGTCACCGTCCAGTTCCTCGCCTCGCTGATCCGCAACTACTTCGGCGACGGCGAGGAGCTCGGGATGCACCTCACCTACGCCACCGAGGAGGAGCCGCTCGGCACCGCGGGCAGCGTCAAGAACGCCGAGGACGCGCTGCGCGACGAGCCGTTCCTGGTCATCAGCGGGGACGCGCTCACCGACATCGACCTGACCGCTCTCATCGCCTTCCACCACGAACGCTCGGCGATGGTCACGGTGTGCCTGACGCGGGTGTCCAACCCGCTCGAGTTCGGCATCACCATCCTGGACGACGAGGGCCGGGTGCAGCGGTTCCTGGAGAAGCCGACCTGGGGACAGGTATTCTCCGACACGGTAAACACCGGGATCTACGTGATGGACCCGGCCGTCTTCGACTTCGTCAAGCCCGGTGAGGTCGTCGACTGGTCCGGGGACGTCTTCCCGCGGCTGCTCGAGGAGGGCCACCCCGTCTTCGGCTTCGTCGCCGACGGGTACTGGGAGGACGTCGGCACGCTGGAGAGCTACCACCGGGTCCAGGCCGACGTCCTGGAGGGCCGGGTCAACGTCGACATCGACGGGTTCGAGACCTCACCGGGGATCTGGGTGGCCGAGGGCGCCGACGTCGACAGGGAGGCCGTCCTGCGCGGCCCGCTGTACATCGGGGACTACGCCAAGGTGGAGGCCGGAGCGGAGCTGCGCGAGTACACGGTGCTCGGCAGCAACGTCGTGGTGCGCCATCGGGCCTTCCTGCACCGCACCGTGGTGCACGACAACGTGTTCATCGGCCAGCAGGCCAACCTGCGCGGCTGCGTGGTCGGGAAGAACACCGACATCATGCGTGCGGCCAGGATCGATGAGGGCGCCGTGATCGGTGACGAGTGCATCATCGAGGAAGAGGCCATCATCTCCGCGGGCGTGCGGGTGTACCCGTTCAAGACGATCGAAGCGGGCGCCGTCGTCCACTCCAGCGTGATCTGGGAGGCCCGTGGGCAGCGCAACCTGTTCGGACCGCGAGGGGTCTCCGGCATCGTCAACGTCGAGATCACCCCCGAGCTGGTGGTGCGGCTCGCCTCCGCCTATGCGACGACTTTGCGCAAGGGCGCGACCATCGTGGCGTCCCGTGACCACTCCCGGGCCGCCCGGGCCTTCAAGCGGGCCATGATCGCGGCGCTGAACGCGAGCGCCATCAACGTCCGTGACCTGGAAGTGGCACCCCCGCCGGTGACCCGCATGGAGTGCGGGCGAGAAGGTGGCGCCGGCGGATTCCTGCTGCGCACCGCGCGCGGCGTCCCCGACAGCGTGGACATCGTCTTCCTCGACGACAAGGGTGCCGACCTGTCGGCAGCCGCCCTGCGCAAGCTGGAACGGGTCTTCCAGCGCCAGGAGTACCGACGGGCCTTCCCCGGGGAGATCGGCGACCTGACCTTCCCGCCGCGCGCCGTCGAGTCCTACTCCCAGGAGCTGTTCCGTCACGTGGACACCCGGGGCGTCGAGGGGGCCGGCCTGAAGATCGTGGTGGACACCGCGAACGGCGTCCCGTCGCAGGTCATGCCGGCGATCCTGGGTCGGCTTCCCGTTGACGTGCTCACGGTCAACGCGCGGCTGGACGACGACATACCGACCGAGACCGAGGCCGCCCGCAAGGCGGGCATGGAGCGACTCGGCGAGCTGGTCGCGTCGTCCAGGGCAGCCTTCGGGGTTCGGTTCGGGCCGGTGGGGGAGCGGCTCTCGCTCGTCGACGACACCGGCACCCCCATCGACAACGACCGGGCGCTGCTCGTGTTCCTTGACCTGGTGGCCGCTGAGCGGCGCACCGGCAGGGTGGCGCTACCGGTGGTGACGACCCGAGTGGCCGAGCAGGTGTGCCGCTTCCACGGCGTCGAGGTGGTGTGGACCACCACGGCGCCCACCGACCTGGCCCGGGCGTCCGCGCTGCCCGGCCTGATCTTCGGCGGTGACGGCCGCGGCGGCTTCGTCGTCCCCGAGATGAGCACCGCGGTCGACCCGTTCGCCGCCTTCATCCGGCTGACCGGGCTGGTGGCCCGGACCCAGCTGACCCTGAGCCAGATCGATGGTCGGATCCCGCGGGCGCACGTGCTCCAACGGGACGTGGCGACCCCGTGGGCGCACAAGGGGCAGGTCATGCGCGCGGTCGTCGAGGCGGCGGGGGACCGGCAGCTCGACACGACTGACGGCGTCCGGGTGGTGGAGCGGGACGCCAGCTGGGCGCTGGTGCTGCCCGACCCGGCCGAGGCGTCCACCAAGGTCTGGGTCGAGGCGTCCGACCGGGCAGCGGCGGAGGTCCTGCTCGACGAGTGGACCAGCGTGGTCGAGCACGCCGGGCGGTAACCGGCCCGATGTCAGCACCAGCACCCCCACGCAACGATCGTCGGGACGCGGTCGGCGCGCTGCTCGGCCAGATCTGGGACGAAGCGCTCGACCCCGGGTACGCCGCGGCCGCGGCCCGACGGTCGGCTAAGGAGCAGTCCGCGCCGGAGCGGCGCCGTCGAGCCGTCGGGGCGGCGGTGGCGCTGGGCCTGGTCGGAGTCCTGCTGGCGGCGGCCGCCGTCCAGACCCGGATCGCCCGACCCGTGGTGACCGTGCAGCGGGCCCAGCTCGTCCAGCGGATCCACGAGCAGACCCGGCTGAACGACCAGCTGTCGGCGGCGATCGCCAGCACCGGGGCGGAGGTCGACCGACTGAAGTCGGCCCAGCTTGCGACGACCGCCGAGGGCGAGCAGCTGGCCCGCCAGCTGGAGACCCTCGGCGTCACCAGCGGCGCGTTGGCCGTGCAGGGTCCCGGCGTCCGGATCAGCCTGGACAACGCGCCGGTCGACTCCCCGCTGGTCGACCCGACCAAGCCCGAGCTCAGCCGGGTGCTGGACCGTGACGTCGCGATGGTGGTCAACGGGCTGTGGGCCGCAGGGGCCGAGGCGATCAGCGTCAACGGACAGCGCCTCACCTCGTTGTCCGCGATCCGCACCGCGGGGGACGCGATCCTGGTCGACTACCGGCCACTCACCCGGCCCTACCTGGTCAGCGCGATCGGTGGACCGACGCTGGAGTCGCAGTTCGCGGCTGGCTCTGCCAGGGCTTCGCTGCGTACGCTGCACGACGCCTACGGGATCCGCTACGGCATCGAGGGCGCCCAAGACCTGTCCCTGCCCGCGGCGCCCGGCCTGACCCTGCGCTACGCCACGACTGAAGGTTCCCCATGATCGCGGTACTCGGGCTGATCCTCGGCATCGTGCTGGGCCTGGTACTGCAGCCGGCGGTGCCGCTGTGGGCCCAGCCCTACCTGCCGATCGCCATCGTCGCCGCGCTGGACGCCGTGTTCGGTGCGGTACGGGCCGCGGTGGAGGGCCTGTTCGACGACCGGGTCTTCGTCATCTCGTTCCTGGCCAACGTCTCGGTGGCGGCCCTGATCGTCTTCCTCGGCGACCAGCTCGGCGTGGGCGCGCAGCTGTCCACCGGCGTCGTCGTGGTGCTGGCGGTGCGGATCTTCTCCAACGCGGCGGCGATTCGCCGGCACCTGTTGGGCGCCTGACGTCGTGAGCGCGACCCCCACCAACGACCCGGCGGTCAGCCGGGCCCGGCTGCGCGCGGCGCTGAGACCCCGGGCCAGCCGCAGCCAGATCGTCATCGGCCTGCTCTTCGCGCTGCTCGGCCTCGGTCTCGCGCTGCAGGTGCGCAGCACCGCCCAGTCCGACGGGTTGACCACGGCCAGGGAGTCCGACCTGGTCCGCATCCTGGACAGCCTCACCAACCGCAACGACCGGCTCGCAGCCGAGCGCGCTGACCTCGAGGCGACGCGCGAGGCGCTGAAGTCGGGCACCGGGCAGAGCTCGACGGCGCTGGCCGACGCCCGCAGCCGGGCTGCCACCCTGGGGATCCTCGCCGGCACAATCGCCGCGAAGGGCCCCGGGATCGAAATCACGATCACCGACCCGACCGGCAAGGTGGACGCTGCCACCCTGCTGGACGCCGTCCAGGAGCTGCGGGACGCCGGGGCCGAGGCACTCCAGATCGGCAACGTGCGCGTGGTGGCGCAGACCTGGCTGCTGGACGGCTCCAACGGCGGGATCACCGTCGATGGCACGACGCTCACCTCGCCGTACCGCATGGTCGCCATCGGCGACCCGCGCACGATGTCCGGCGCCCTGCGGATCCCGGGTGGCGTGGTCGAGTCGCTGCGCAACGTCGGCGCCGACATCCAGGTGACCGAGCAGGTCCAGGTGCAGGTAACCGCCTTGCGAGTGCCAGAATCGCCTCAGTACGCTCGCCCGGCACCGAGCCGGTGAGCCCAGTGAGCGCAGTCCTTCGCCCGTTCGAGAGGATGATCCCGTGAGCCAGACCCCCGACGACCTGCGGTACACCGCCGAGCACGAGTGGTTGCGCGCACCGGGGGACGGGAGCGCAGTCCGGTTCGGGATCACCGACTACGCGCAGGAAGCGCTGGGCGACATCGTCTACGTCTCGCTGCCCGAGGTGGGCGCCGAGATCACGCTCGGCCAGCCCTGTGGCGAGGTCGAGTCCACCAAGAGCGTGAGCGATGTCTACGCGCCGGTTTCCGGCGTGGTGGTGGCCCGCAACGAGGCGTTGAGCAGCTCCCCGGAGCTGCTCAACAGCGACCCGTATGGCGAGGGCTGGATGGTCGAGGTGCAGCCGAGCGACGCGGACGTGTCCGGGTTGGGCATGGACGCCGGCAGCTACGCCGCCCTCATCGCCGGCTGATCCGGTTCGGTCTCGGCGTAGTCGATGTTCAGTTGAGGTTGAGACGGGCTTGGCCGCCGCCGCGGATCTGGCCGACTCGGTTGACCCTGTCCGGCGGCCACGCCTAGGGTCGGAGCACGCACCGTCGACCTGTGATCGAGGGTCCGGTGGGTCGATGTCCAGGAGGCTTCCATGACCAGCGACAGCGGTACGAGCGGCGCAGACCGCGAGCCGGCCGCCCACCCCGAGACCGACGTCACCTCGACGCTGTCGCTGCCGGGGCTGGCCGAGCCGGAGGAGGGGGCGCCAGCCGAGGCGTCGGTCGTCCCCACCGAGGAGCCGCTCGCGCCCGGCACGGCGCTGCTCGTCGTGCAGCGCGGCCCCAACGCGGGCAGCCGGTTCGTCCTCGAGGCCGACGTCATCACGGGCGGTCGGCACCCGGACAGCGACATCTTCCTGGACGACGTCACGGTCTCGCGCCGGCACGCCCAGTTCGTCCGGGTCCCGGAGGGCTACCGGGTGAAGGACGTCGGCAGCCTCAACGGCACCTACGTCAACCGTCACCGGATCGACGACGTGCTGCTGCACACCGGTGACGAGGTCCAGGTCGGCAAGTTCCGGCTGGTCTACTTCGCGGGGCCGACCCCGGTGGGCGCGGAGCCCGCCCAGGCTCCCGGTGGCGACGGGTGAGCACGGCCGCCGTTCCGTCGGGCGCGCTGAGCATCGGTGAGGTGCTGGCCCGGCTCCGTCCGGAGTTCCCGGACGTCACCATCTCCAAGATCCGGTTCCTGGAGGCCGAGGGACTGGTCGAGCCGTCCCGGACGCCGTCCGGCTACCGCAAGTTCGGCGCCGCCGACGTGCAGCGGCTGCGCTACGTGCTCAGTGCGCAGCGCGACCGGTACCTGCCGCTCAAGGTGATCAAGGAGCACCTGGACGCGATGGACCGGGGCCTGCAGCCGCCGGACACGCCCGGTGGTTCCCCCCGGGTACCCATGGCGGTGGTGACCTCCGGTGGGCTGCCCACGGCCGCCGCGTTCGCGCCCGACATCTCCGAGCTGCGGCTGTCGCGCGCCGAGCTGCTCGAGGCCGCGGACATCGACGAGTCTCTGCTCAAGGAGCTCGAGGGGTACGGCCTGGTCGCCACCCGGCCCGGCTCCTCGCACTACGACGGGGACGCGCTCACCGTCGCCAGGACGGTGGCCGAGCTGGGGGCCTACGGGCTGCAGGCCCGGCACCTGCGTGCGGTGAAGGCCGCGGCCGACCGCGAGGTCGGGCTGGTGGAACAGGTGGTCGCCCCGCTGGCGAACCAGCGGAACCCGGACGCTCGGGCCCGCGCCGAGGAGGTCGTCCGCGAGCTGGCCGCGCTGTCGGTGCGGCTGCACGCGGCGCTGGTGAAGTCCGGACTGTCCGCAGCCGGTCACCGGTAGCCGACGGGCCTTCGGCTTCGCCCTGGCACGGCGTGCGCGGCCGGGTAGGCTGGCCAACGTGCAGCAGCTCGACGTAGTCGGCGTCCGGGTAGAGATGCCTTCGCAGCAGCCGATCGTGCTGCTGCGTGAGAGTGCGGGCGAGCGGTACCTGCCGATCTGGATCGGGGCCGCCGAGGCCACCGCGATCGCGTTCGCGCAACAGGGGGTGGTGCCGGTCCGCCCGCTCACCCATGACCTGCTCAAGGACGTGCTGCAGGCGCTCGGGGCCGAGCTCACCCAGATTCGGATCACCGAGCTGCGGGACGGCGTCTTCTACGCTGAGCTGATCTTCGCCGGCGGGGTCGAGGTCAGCGCCCGGCCGTCCGACGCGATCGCGCTGGCGCTGCGGACCGGCACCCCGATCTTCGGGGCGGAGGAGGTCCTCGCCGAGGCGGGGATCGCGATCCCGGACGAGCAGGAGGACGAGGTCGAGCGGTTCCGCGAGTTCCTCGACCAGGTCTCCCCGGAGGACTTCGTCGGCGAGGGTGGCGCTGAAGGCGGTACGGAGGCTGGCCCCGAGGACGAGCCGCAGCCCTAAGCCTCAACTTCGGCTCGAGGTTCCCTCACCCTCAACCACTGGTTGAGAGTTCGGTCTCGGCGTGTCGGCCCGTGGCTCGTTGACGCGGGGGTTCCCGCGGCCTAGCGTTCGAGCCGTTGAGACGAACCCCGCGCGCGTAACTCCATGTGTGTGGTTCGCCAGGCCGAGGCGGCCGAGGCACAGACGCAGCAGGAGGGGAGGCCGGCGTGACCGGCAGCGACACCCACGTGGGCGAGCACCAGGACGCCCCGCTCCGCGCGCCCCGTCAGGGTCTGCTCTTCGGCGATGACACCCCCGAGCTGCCCGAGGACATCGGCTATCGCGGCCCGGTGGCCTGCGCGGCGGCCGGGATCACCTACCGGCAGCTGGACTACTGGGCCCGCACCGGGCTGGTCGATCCGAGCGTCCGGCCAGCGTCCGGGTCGGGCACCCAGCGGCTCTACGGGTTCCGGGACATCCTGGTCCTCAAGATCGTCAAGCGGCTGCTGGACACCGGCGTCTCGCTGCAGCAGATCCGCACCGCGGTGCAGGCCCTGCGGGACCGCGGCGTCGACGAGCTGGCCCAGATCACCTTGATGAGCGACGGCGCCAGCGTCTACGAGTGCACCTCGGCGGACGAGGTCATCGACCTCGTCCAGGGTGGTCAGGGCGTGTTCGGCATCGCCGTGGGCCGGGTCTGGCGCGAGATCGAGGGCGAGCTGGTCACCCTCCACGGCGAGCGGGCGGGCGCCGAACCGACCGAGACGGGCGAGCACCCAGCCGACGAGCTGGCTGCCCGGCGACGCCGCAGCGTCGGCTGAGTCCAGCACCCTTCTGCCGCAGGGTCCCGCTCTGTGCGTTGCGGTACGCATGTCAACCGACGCCGGTGACGCGGCAGCGGCCCTAGACTGAGCCGCAGCCGACCAACCCGCACGGGAGAGTCCGCGCACCGAGCCCCCCATGGCCCGGCCGCGGCGCCGAAGGGGCAACCTCCCCGGAACCTCTCAGGCCAACGGACCGCGCGGGCAGGCGACTCTGGAATCGCTGTCCCCGCGGGGGACGACGGTGACAGAGGGGGAGCCCACACGGGCGTCTCCCGGCGTCCGTGGAACCCGACCACGGAGGGCTTCTCGTGAGCAGCACCGAGAACACCAGCAGCGCGCACACCCCCCTGGCCGAGCTCGACGCGGCCAGCCCGTTCCGGGACCGGCACATCGGGCCGCGGTCCGACGACCAGGCGACCATGCTCAAGGCCACCCAGTGGTCGAGCCTGTCCGAGCTGCTCGAGCACGCGGTCCCGGACGCCATCCGCGAGCGTGGCGAGCTCGCCCTCGGGGCACCGCTGACCGAGCCGCAGGTGATCGCTGAGCTGCGCGAGCTGGCCGCGATGAACACGCCCATGGTGCAGATGATCGGCATGGGGTACTCGCCCACGGTGCTGCCGGCGGTGATCAGGCGCAACGTGCTGGAGAGCCCCGCCTGGTACACCTCCTACACGCCGTACCAGCCGGAGATCAGCCAGGGCCGGCTGGAGGCGCTGCTGAACTTCCAGACGCTGGTGGCCGACCTCACCGGGCTGGACACCGCCGGCGCCAGCCTGCTCGACGAGGGGACGGCGGCGGCGGAGGCGATGACGCTGGCCCACCGGGCCGCGAAGTCGTCGTCCCAGGTGTTCCTGGTCGACGCCGACGCGCACCCGCAGACCTGGGCGGTGCTGCGCACCCGGTCCGAGCCGCTGGGCATCTCGCTGGTGTCGATCGACACGAGCGCCCCGCTGCCGGACGGCGTGGAGGCCTTCGGCGCGCTGCTGCAGTACCCGGCGTCCAGCGGAGCCGTCCGTGACCACAGCGGGCTGATCGCCGCCCTGCACGACCGCGGGGCGCTCGTGGCGGTCGCCGCCGACCTGCTCGCGCTCACCCTGCTGCGGTCGCCGGGCGAGATGGGCGCCGACGTCGCCGTGGGCTCGACCCAGCGGTTCGGCGTGCCGCTCGGCTTCGGCGGGCCGCACGCCGGCTACCTGTCGGTGCGGGCCGGGCTCGAGCGGAACCTGCCGGGCCGGCTGGTCGGGGTCTCGTTCGACGCGGACGGGGCGCCGGCCTACCGGCTGGCGTTGCAGACCCGCGAGCAGCACATCCGCCGGGAGAAGGCGACCAGCAACATCTGCACCTCGCAGGTCCTGCTCGCGGTGCTCGCCAGCATGTACGCCGTCTACCACGGCCCGCAAGGGCTGGCCACGATCGCGCGGCGGACGCACCGCTACGCGGCGGTGTTGGCCGCCGGCCTGCGGGCCGGGGGCGTCGAGGTGGTCCACGACGGGTTCTTCGACACCGTGCAGGCGTACCTGCCGGGTCGGGCCGAGCAGGTCGTGGCCGCGGCCCGCGCCCGCGGGGTCAACCTGCGGCTCATCGATGCGGACACGGTGGGGATCTCTACCGACGAGACCACCGAGGCCGAGCACCTGTCGCGGGTCTGGGGCGCGTTCGGCGTGCACGGCGCTGACGTCGACCTGGCCGCCTTGGACGCCGCTACGCCGGACGCCCTGCCGGCGTCCCTGCTGCGCACCTCGCCGTACCTGACCCACCCGGTCTTCCATGCCCACCACAGCGAGACGTCGATGCTGCGCTACCTGCGCACGCTGGCCGACCGCGACTTCGCGCTGGACCGGGGAATGATCCCGCTGGGCTCGTGCACGATGAAGCTGAACGCCACCACGGAGATGGAGCCCATCGCCTGGCCGGAGTTCGCCGACCTGCACCCGTTCGCGCCGCTGGACCAGGCGGCCGGCACCCTCGAGCTGATCCACCAGCTGGAGCGCTGGCTGGTCGAGCTGACCGGCTACGACGCCGTGTCGCTGCAGCCGAACGCCGGCAGCCAGGGCGAGTTCTCCGGGCTTCTGGCGATCCGCGCCTACCACCGGGCCAACGGGCAGGGCGAGCGCGACATCTGCCTGATCCCGTCGTCCGCGCATGGCACCAACGCCGCCTCGGCGGTGATGGCCGGGCTGCGGGTCGTGGTGGTGGCCTGCGACGAGCACGGCAACGTTGACGTCGACGACCTGCGGGCCAAGATCGCCGAGCGCGGCGACCGGCTGGCCGCGCTGATGGTCACCTACCCCTCGACCCACGGGGTGTTCGAGGAGACCATCACCGAGCTGTGCGCGCTCGTGCACGACACGGGCGGGCAGGTGTACGTGGACGGCGCGAACCTCAACGCCCTGGTGGGGCTGGCCAAGCCGGGTCGCTTCGGCGCCGACGTGAGCCACCTCAACCTGCACAAGACGTTTTCGATCCCGCACGGTGGGGGAGGGCCCGGGGTCGGGCCGGTCGCTGTCCGGTCACACCTGGCGCCCTACCTGCCGAACCACCCGCTGGTGCCCGAGGCGGGCCCGGCGACCGGGGTCGGCGCGGTCGCCAGCGCACCGTGGGGGTCGGCGCTCGTGCTGCCGATCGCGTGGGCGTACATCCGGCTGATGGGCGGGGAGGGGCTGACCGCGGCCACCGGCGCGGCCGTGCTCTCGGCCAACTATGTGGCGGCCCGACTGGGCGCGGCCTACCCGGTGCTGTACTCCGGCCGCGACGGGCTGGTGGCGCACGAGTGCATCCTCGACCTGCGGCCGATCACCAAGGCGACCGGCGTGACGGTCGACGACGTGGCCAAGCGGCTGATCGACTACGGGTTCCACGCCCCGACCATGTCCTTCCCGGTGGCCGGCACGCTCATGGTCGAGCCCACCGAGTCGGAGGACCTGTACGAGCTGGACCGGTTCTGCGACGCGATGCTGGCCATCCGCGCGGAGATCGACCGGGTCGGCGCGGGGGAGTGGCCGGTGCAGGACAACCCGCTGCGCGGGGCGCCGCACACGGTGGCGTCGCTGGCCGCGGAGTGGGACCACCCGTACTCGCGCGACGTGGCTGCGTTCCCGCTCCCGTCGCTGCGGATGGACAAGTACTGGTCCCCGGTGCGGCGCATCGACGGTGCCTACGGCGACCGCCACCTGGTCTGCGCCTGCCCGCCTCCGGAGGCCTTCGACATCGGCGGTTGACCAGATAGGGCGTGCCGTCAGGTGCGGCCGTCCTGCTCCTGGGCTTCGAAGAGGGAGGGCTGCGCCGACATCCACTCGGCGTGCAGCACCGGGTAACCGGCCGCGCGCAGCGCCCGCACCACCGCAGCGTCGTCGTCGACCACGACGGCCACCTGTCGGCCCTCGGCGGTGAGCCGACGAAGGATGCCCAGCTTGGTCAGCCGGGCCGGGCGGCGGTCGTCGCGGCGTCGCATCAGCAGCCGCACCACGGGCAGCCCGTGCCGCCGCAGCCAGGCCTCGGTGTCCGCCCGCAGGTCCTCGTTCCGTCCGGTCACGTAGACCAGCTCGTGGCCCTCGGCGACCAGCCGCTCGACCACGGCGCGGCCCTCGGCCAGCACCCCGTCGTCCACAGCGGCCGCGAAGAAGGCCGCCCAGTCCTTCGGCGTGCGCTCGACGTGGTGCAGCCGGTGCCGGACGTCGGCCAGAACGCCGTCCAGGTCGACCACCGCGACCGGCGGCTGGTTCGTCACCACCCCGCCACGGTAGCGGTCGTCACCATTTGCCCGGTTTGCCCTTGCGGGCAAGTTACCAGCGGGTAGCCTCTCCGGATGACAGTCGACGTCGACATCGTGGCCGAGGGCCTGCACCAGGCCGTGCCGTTCGTCCGCACCCTCAACCTCGAGTTCGTGCAGGTGAGCACGAGCCGGGCCCGGGTCCGGCTGCCCGACCAGGCCAGCGTCCACAACCAGGTGGGCGGCCCACACGCCGGCGCCCTGTTCACCCTGGGGGAGTCGGCGGCCAGCGCGCTCGTGCTCGCCAACTTCTCGCACGTACTGGACCGGGCCACTCCGCTGGTGGTCAGTTCCGAGATCCGCTATCTGCGCCTGGCCACGGGAGGGGCGACGGCCGAGGCCGTCCTGGGTCGCTCGGCGGCCGAGATCCTGGCCGAGCTGGGCGACGGGCGCCGTCCCCAGTTCGACGTCCCGGTGATGATCCGCACGGACGACGACCCGGACGCCGGGCCGGTGGGCGAGATGGTGGTGCGCTGGACGTTGAGCCCAAACGGGTGACGTAGCGCTCCGCGCTGCGCGAGGGTAGGGGGCATGGGCGAGGACATCGACCGCCGCGTCTTCACCCGGGAGGACCGCGTCCGGTACCGGGAGAAGGTGCACCGGTGCCTCGACGTGTTCGCCCAGATGCTGGCGGAGGACCGCTTCGACTTCGAGCGGCCGATGACCGGCATGGAGATCGAGCTCAACCTGGTCGACGCCAACGGCAGCCCGGCCATGCTCAACTCCGAGGTGCTGCGGGCGATCGACGACGAGTCGTTCCAGACCGAGCTGGCCCGGTTCAACCTCGAGGTGAACCTGCTCCCGCGGATGCTCGAGCGGGACTCCGTGGTCGACCTCGAGGCCGACCTGCGGGGCCAGCTCAACCGGGCCAACGCCAAGGCGAGTGAGCTGGGTGCGGGCCTGGTGATGATCGGGATCCTGCCGACGCTGATGTCCGAGCACCTCACCCACGAGAGCATCAGTGAGAACCCGCGGTACGCCCTGCTCGACGAGCAGATGCTGATGGCGCGCGGGGAGGACCTGCACATCGACATCAACGGCGTGGAGGGCCTGGAGACCTATGCCGACACGATCCTGCCCGAGGCGGCCTGCACCAGCGTCCAGTTCCACCTGCAGGTCAGCCCGGACGACTTCGCCAGTCGATGGAACGCGGCCCAGTGCCTGGCCGCCGTCCAGGTCGCGATGGGCGCCAACTCGCCGTACTTCCTCGGCAAGGAGCTGTGGCGGGAGACCCGCATCGCGCTGTTCACCCAGGCGACTGACACCCGCCCGGCCGAGCTGAAGGCGCAAGGGGTCCGCCCGCGCGTCTGGTTCGGCGAGCGGTGGATCACCAGCGTGTTCGACCTGTTCGAGGAGAACAGCCGGTACTTCCCGGCGCTGCTGCCGATCGTGGCCGACGAGGACCCGGCCGCCGAGCTGGCGGCCGGGCGGACGCCGCACCTGCAGGAGCTGCGGCTGCACAACGGAACGGTGTGGCGCTGGAACCGCCCGGTGTACGACGTCGTCGGCGGCCGGCCGCACCTGCGGGTCGAGAACCGGGTACTGCCGGCCGGACCCACCGTGGTCGACACCCTGGCCAACGGCGCGCTGTACTTCGGCGCGCTCCGCTCGATGGCGCAGATGGACCGGCCGCTGTGGAGCCAGATGTCGTTCGCCACGGCCGAGGAGAACTTCCTGACGGCGGCGCAGAAGGGGATCGACGCAGTGCTGTACTGGCCCGGCCACGGGGAGGTGCCGGTCACCGAGCTGGTGCTGCGCTGGATCCTGCCGCTGGCCCACGAGGGGCTGCAGGACTGGGGCGTGGACGACGCGGTCCGGGAGCGGCTGCTCGGGGTCATCGAGCGGCGCTGCATCACCGGGCGGAACGGCGCCGCGTGGCAGACCGACGTGGTGCACGCACTGGAGGACGCCGGACACAGCCGGCCGGACGCACTGCGCCGGATGACCCAGCGGTACGTCGAGCAGATGCACGGCAACCAGCCGGTGCACACCTGGCCGGTCGACTGACCGACATCGACCGACGCAAGGAACGGGGGAGCCATGACCGAGCCGGTGGCGCTGACGTGGGCGGACGCCGCCGCCCGGCTGGCCGGGGCGCGCAACTGGTGGGTGGCGACGGCTGGCCCGGACGGCCCGCACGCGGTGCCCGTCTGGGGCGTCCTGGTCGACGGCGTCCCGTGGTTCTACAGCGACCCCGGGTCAGTCCGGGCGGCCAACCTGGCCGCCGACCCGCGGATCGTGCTGCACCTGGAGAGCGGCGACGACGTGCTCATCGTGCGCGGGCTGGCCGAGAACGCCGATGACCCGGCTGGGCACCCGTCGGTGGTCGCGGCGTACGCGGGCAAGTACCGCGCGGACGGTGACGCCGAGTTCTTGCCCGGGACTCCGGAGATGGCCGGGATCGTGTTCTTCGCCGTCCAGCCGGTGTCGGCGATGGCTTGGAACCTGGCCAACTACTTCGGCAGCCAGCGACGGTGGGCCGCGACCAGATGACCGGTGGCACGGGACGCCGGGGGGCGGTTTCACGGGTAACTTGACATAATGTCTCTTATCGGCGTTCTGCGGGAGCGTTCGAGCGGGGCGCCCGGGGGCACGGTCAGATCCGGTCGACGCCCGGGTTGTGCCAGTGCGGCGTCGGACACGGCGACGCCGACGCGGTCGAGTCGTCGTCGCGGTCAGCGGTGCGGCGGGTCGTGCGCGGGGACGCACCCAACGGCCGGCGGGCGTCCCAGCTGAACCAGCCGACCAGCGCCAGGACGCCGATGAGCGCGACGACGAACGGCAGCAACCGCATGGCGGAAGGGTTCAGGCACCGGCGGGAGAAGTCAAGGACCGGGTCGGCCGGTGCTCCAGCCGTGCCGTCGGGCCCGGTCCTCACCGAGCACCGAGGCGTCGGTCTCCCACCAGGGCCGCATCAGCGCCGCCGGCTCGTCCTCATCCGCCGGCGTGACCGCGAGCTGGGCCAGGTCGAGCTCGCGGTCGACCACGGCAGCCTCGCGGGCGTCCGACTTGATCCAGGCCAGCACGAGCACCGCGATAAACGGCAGGTCGACGAACTCGCCGAAAAACCACAGCCAGCTGCCGGCCCGGTGCTGGTCGTCGATCGGGCTGAGCCCCCAGGGCCGGCCCACCGCCAGCCAGTACTCCGGGGCGATCAGGTGCCCGGTGAACCGCAGCACGATGCCCGGGATCGCGTCGAGCAGGAACTCAACGAAGGTCACGCCCACCATGACGGCGTACGCGAACGAGCTGAGCAGCACGCTCTCGTCGGTCACCGGCAGCACGATCAGCATGCCGATCGCGAGCAGCAGCAGCTGCAGCCCGTGGTAGGCGCCGGAGTGCGACAGCGCGTACGGCATCCAGCTGGTGAAGAACAGCGCGGACGTCACCACGATGAGGATGAACGGGGCCAGTCCCGGCAGCCGGGCGGCCTGCCACAGCCAGCGGGCCCCCCGGCGCTGGGTCCAGTGCAGCGACCGCTCACTGAGCGCGACCTTGGTCAGCGACACCGGCGCCCCCAGGCCGAGCAGCATCGGCCCCGCGAGCAGCAGCAGGCAGACCTGGACGACGAAGATCCAGAACAGCACGTGGGCGTACACGCCGGGGAACCCGCAGGTCGCCACGACCAGGACGGCCAGCCCGGCCGCGAAGCTCACCAACCGGCCAACCGGCCAGCGATCCCCGCGGCGGCGCAGCGCGACGACCCCGGCCGCGTAGGCGACTCCGAAGGCGAGCAGGACGAGCAGGGCGGTCAGGTCCAGGGTCCAGGCGGTCAGCAGCCGCTGCGCGGTCAGCTCAGGGGGTCCGCTGTAGCCAGGCACCGCGTCATTGTGCCTCCCCCGGGACGACCGGCCGACACGCCGGGGACCTACGTCCTTTGCCGCACGGTATCCGTCGGGTCCACGCTGGCACCCGTGACCACGACGAGCACCCCCACCGACCTGGACATCGCCCGCGCCGCCGTCATGCAGCCGATCGAGGAGGTCGCCGCTCGCGCCGGTATCGCGGCCGAGTATCTCGACCCGTACGGCCGGCACGTGGCCAAGATCTCGCTGTCGGCCGCCGCGGCGCTGGCCGACCGGCCGCCGGCGAAGTACGTGCTGGTGACCGCGGTCACGCCGACGCCGCTGGGCGAGGGCAAGACGACGACCGCCGTCGGTCTGGCCCAGGCGTTCGGCCACCTGGGACGGAGGGCCACCCTCGCGCTGCGCCAGCCGTCGATGGGCCCCACGTTCGGGATCAAGGGTGGCGCGGCCGGCGGTGGCTACAGCCAGGTCGTGCCCATGGAGACGCTCAACCTGCACCTGACGGGCGACTTCCATGCCGTCACAGCCGCGCACAACCTGCTCGCGGCCATGGTCGACAACCACTTGCATCACGGCAACGAACTGGGCATCGACCCGCGCAACATCTCCTGGCGACGGGTGCTCGACGTGAACGACCGCGCGTTGCGCAACCTCGTCGTCGGCCTGGGCGCCAGGATGGACGGCGTCCCGCGGCAGAGCGGGTTCGACATCACCGCGGCGTCCGAGATCATGGTGATCCTGGCGTTGTCCACGTCGCTGGCCGACATGCGGGGGCGGCTGGGCAGAGTCGTCATCGGCTACGACTACGACGGCCGGCCGGTGACGGCCGAGGACCTCAAGGCCGCCGGCGCGATGGCGGTCATCCTGCGCGAGGCGATCAAGCCCAACCTGCTGCAGACGCTGGAGAACACCCCCGCGCTGGTGCACACCGGGCCGTTCGGCAACATCGCCACCGGCAACTCCTCGGTCGTCGCCGACCTGCTCGGCATCCATATGGGCGACTACCTGATCACCGAGGCCGGGTTCGGCGCGGACATGGGCGCCGAGCGGTTCTTCAACGTCAAGTGCCGGGTCTCGGGCCTGCAGCCCGACGCCGCCGTCCTGGTGGCGACCGTGCGGGCGCTGAAGGCGCACTCCGGGCACCACGTGATCAAGCCCGGTAAGCCGCTCCCCCCCGAGCTGCTGGCCGAGCACCCCGAAGAGGTCGCGATGGGCGGGGCGAACCTGTCCAAGCAGATCGCCAACGTCCGCCGGTTCGGGGTCTCCCCCGTCGTCGCGATCAACGCCTTCCCCACCGACCACCCGTCCGAGCACGAGGCGATCCGGGAGATCGCCGAGGCGGCCGGGGCGCGGGTGGCCATCACCCGGCACGTGGCCGAGGGCGGCAAGGGGGCCGCTGAGCTGGCGGAGGTCGTCGCCGAGGCGGCGGCGGACAAGCACGAGTTCGGCTTCCTCTACCCGCTGGACGCCACCCTGGTGGACAAGATCGGGGCGGTGGCCAGGGAGATCTACGGGGCGGACGGCGTGGACCTCGCCCCGGCCGCCGCCGAGACGCTGCGCCGGTTCGAGGTGCTCGGGTATGGCGAGTTCCCCGTCGTCATCGCCAAGACCCACCTGTCGCTGTCGTCCGACCCGTCGCTGCTCGGCGCGCCGACCGGCTGGCGGATGCCGGTGCGCGAGGTCCGGGTGGCCGCGGGCGCCGGCTACGTCTACGCGATCAGCGGCGAGATGCGGACCATGCCCGGGCTGTCCTCGCACCCGGCAGCCGAGCGGATCGACCTCGACGAGAACGGCGAGATCGTCGGGCTGTCGTAGGCGCCGGCGAGCCGCTCGGCCAGGATGGGTGGGTGCACCCGTTCCTGGACCGCGGTGACCGGCCGCTGGCGTTCGTTCACCGCGGCGGTGCGAGCGAGGCCGCGGAGAACTCGGCCGGGGCCTTCCGCCGGGCCGTCGAGCTGGGCTTCCGCTACTTCGAGACCGATGTGCATGCGACGGCCGACGGCGTCGTCCTCGCCTTCCACGACGACCGGCTGGACCGGCTGACCGACGGCCGTGGGCTGGTGGAGCGGCAGACCTGGGCGCAGGTCTCGCAGGTCCGCATCGGGGGGACCGAGCCGATCCCCCTGCTGGCCGACCTGCTGGAGGAGTTCCCCGAGGCCCGGTTCAACATCGACGCCAAGCACGACGCTGCGGTCGCGCCGCTGGCCGACCTGCTGCTCCGGACGAGTGCCCTCGACCGGGTCTGCGTTGCGTCGTTCAGCGACCGCAGGCTGGCCCGCCTGGGTGCGCTGCTCGGCCCGCGGGCCTGCCTGTCGATGGGGCCGAGCGGCGTGCTGCGGCTGTGGCTCGCGGCGACCAGCGGACGGCGGGTGCCCCTCCCCCGCGCCGACTGCGCCCAGGTGCCGTTGCGTTTCGGGCCGGTCACCGTGGTGGACCGGCGGTTCGTGGACACCGCCCACCGGCTCGGGCTGCAGGTGCACGTGTGGACCGTCGACGAGGCGTCCGAGATGGAGCGGCTGCTCCGGCTCGGCGTGGACGGGCTGATGACCGACCGGCCGGCGGTGCTGCGCGACGTCCTGCGGGCGCGCGGGGCCTGGCCAGGCTGAAGGTCATCTTCGCCGTGCCGGTTCTCGCAATCGGGGGGCGGGCAGGACATCATGCGCACGTGGCTCAGGTGAACGAGTCCGTGCGACGGCGCGAACAGCACGGCTGGTACTTCTACGACTGGGCGAACTCCACCTTCTCCACCACGGTGGTCACGGTGTTCCTCGGTCCCTACCTGACCGACGTCACCAAGACCGCGGCCAGGTCGGACGGGTTCGTGTCGGTGGCCGGCCTCTCGGTGCGCTACAGCGCCTGGTTCCCCGCCATGGTCACCCTGTCGGTGCTGCTGCAGATCGTGACTCTGCCGGTCGTCGGGGCGCTGGCCGACCGGGCCAGGAGCAAGCGCCGGCTGCTGGCGGTGTTCGCCTACTCCGGTGCCTTCGCGACAATGCTGCTGGTCTTCGTGCGGGACGGCCGGTTCCTGCTCGGCGGTGCGCTGTTCGTGCTGGCCAACCTGGCGTTCGGCGCCTCGGTCGTGGTCTACAACGCGTTCCTGCCCGAGATCGCGCTGCCGGACGAGCGGGATGCCGTCTCGGCGCGCGGCTGGGCCATGGGCTACCTCGGCGGCGCCACCCTGCTCGTCCTCAACCTCGTGCTGTTCACCCTGCACGACTCGTTCGGGCTGACCGAGAGCGAGGCGGTGCGGATCTGCCTGGTCTCGGCCGGCGCCTGGTGGGCGCTGTTCACGCTCATCCCGCTGTCCCGGCTGATCGACCGGCCGCCGGTGCGACCGGTCTCGGCGGACGGCGGCGGGCCGCTCACGGCGGGCTTCCGGCAGCTGAGAGTCACCCTGCGCGACCTGCTGGGCTACCGGCAGACGCTGATCTTCCTGGTGGCGTTCCTGCTGTACAACGACGGGATCCAGGCCGCGATCGCCTTCTCGGCCACCTACGGCACCGAGGAGCTGGGCCTGTCCCAGCAGACCTTGGTAGTGGCCATCCTCGTCGTCCAGTTCGTGGCCTTCGCCGGGGCGCTGCTGCTCGGTCGGATCGCCCGCACCCGGGGCGCCCGGAACACCGTCCTGGGCTCACTCGTGGTGTGGACGCTCGTGGTCGCCTACGCGGCGATGGTGCCCAAGGGCTCAGCGGTGCAGTTCTTCGTCCTGGCGGTCGCCATCGGGCTGGTGCTCGGCGGCAGCCAGGCGCTGTCCCGGTCGCTGTTCTCCCAGTTCATCCCGACGGGCCGGGAGGCCGAGTACTTCGGGCTGTACGAGATCAGCGACGGCGCGACGTCCATGATCGGGTCGCTGCTCATCACGCTGGTGCTGCAGGTCACCGGGTCGTACCGGCTGGCGATCGTCGGGCTGGTGGTGTTCTTCATCGCCGGGTTCGCGGTGCTGGTGCGGCTGGATGTCGCCCGCGGGATCCGTGAGGCGGGCAACGAGGTCCCGGCCGTCATCTGACCACCCCTCCCGCGGGCCCGCGGTGTGGCGCAGGTCACCGGCTCGGGAATCTTGCGGGCCGCTCGCGCGTTTTCGGTTCTAGTGGCGCCGACGGTCGTCGGCTCCAGAGGAGGCGCGGACCATGAGCGAAGCCCTGCGCGGGACCCGGATGGGCGCGATCAGCTACGAGACCGACAACGACGTCGAGCTGGCCCCTCGCGAGCTGTTCCGCTACGACTGCCCGGCAGGTCACTCGTTCGTCGTGCCGTTCTCGGTGGAGGCCGAGGTCCCGGACAGCTGGGACTGCCGGTTCTGCCGTGCCAGCGCGCTGCGTCACGACGCCTCGCAGCCGCAGGCCAAGGCCGGCAAGAAGCCGCGCACGCACTGGGACATGCTGCTGGAGCGGCGCACCATGGACGACCTCGAGGTCCTGCTGGTCGAGCGGCTGGAGCTGCTGCGGCACAGCGGCGGCCCGGCCGGCGCCATGCACCCTAACTACCGCCGCGAAGGCGCTGCCCGTAAGTCGGCTTGAGCCCGGGTCGGGCCCCCCTCCCCCCTGGACCCGGAGCTCAGCTTGAGGGCGGCAGCCCTCGCGGTGGTTCGCCGTTGTCCGGTCGGTCCTCGCGGATGACCTCGCCCTTGATCACCTGGGGGTCCGACGTCGTGCGCTGCCACACGGTGAACCCGCCGGGGCCGGTCACCGCGCTGAACCGGCGGACGAACCAGGCGACGGCCGCCGTCTCGATCAGCCGGCGGGCGGGCGGCAGGAGCAGCACCAGTCCCACGGCGTCACTGACGAATCCGGGCAGGAAGATCAGCAGCCCGGCCGAGAACAGCATCGCGGCGTCGGCGGCCACCCTTCCGTCCGGCAGCTGGCTGCCGGTGCCGTTGGCCCGCAGCGCCGACCACCACGAGGCGCCGGCCCGGCGCATGACCGCGCTGCCCAGCAAGGCCCCGGCGATGAGCAGCAGCAGCACCCAGCCGAACCCGATCGCCTGCCCCACCTGCACCAGCAGGTAGATCTCCACCGCCGGTGCGACGATGAAGACGAAGAACAGCAGGAGGGGCACCGGGGTCACCCGCTCCGGCGCAGCTTCTTCACCCGTGACGCCACACCCCACTGGGTGACCCGCCACAGCGCCTCCGAGACGATGGAGCCGCTCATCTTGCTGGTGCCGTACTCCCGCTCGACGAACGTGATCGGCACCTCCACCACCCGCAGGCCAGCCTTCTGGGTCCGCCAGGCGAGGTCGACCTGGAAGCAGTAGCCGGCGGACGCGACGTCGTGCAGGTCCAGCTGCTCGAGGGTCTGCCGTCGGAACGCCCGGTAGCCGCCGGTGATGTCGCGGATCGGCACGCCGAGGGCCAGCCGGGAGTAGGTGTTTCCGCCCAGGGAGAGCAGCTTGCGGTGCGCCGGCCAGTTGACGACGCTGCCACCTTTGACCCAGCGCGAGCCCAGCACCAGGTCCGCGTTCTCCAGTGCGGTGAGCATCCGGGGCAGGTCCTCGGGGCGGTGCGAGCCGTCGGCGTCCATCTCCACGACCACGTCGTAGTCGCGCTCCAGTGCCCAGGAGAAGCCGGCCAGGTAGGCGGCGCCCAGGCCGTTCTTCCCGGGGCGGTGCATGACGTGTATGTGGTCGTCGACGGTGGCCAGCTTGTCCGCGATCTCCCCCGTGCCGTCGGGGCTGTTGTCGTCGGCGACCAGCACCTCGGCGCTCGGCACGGCGCGGCGGACCCGGTCCACGATCCGCTCCACGTTCGGCGCCTCGTTGTAGGTCGGGATCACGACCAGCACCCGGCCCAGGGGCTGGTCAGCCGGCGACGGTGGCGTCATCGGTGTGCGGGCTCCTCTCGCGGCGCGTGCGCGCGGTCGCGAGGACGGCGGCAACGACTCCGAGGGTACCTAGGATCCACTCCGGCCAGGCACCCACGCGGGCCGCGAGGGTCTTCCCCGTGCGCAACACCACTGCGCCGTCGTACGTCCAGCGCTCGAACTCGGCGGAATGGGCCACCAGGCGCCCGTCCGGCGCGACGACCGCGCTGATCCCACTGGTCGCCGCGACGAGCACGGTCCGGCCGAACTCCACCGCTCGCAGCCGCGACATGGCCAGCTGCTGCTCGGGCTGCCCGGTCCGCCCGTAGGTGGCGTTGTTGGTCTGGACGACGAGGATGTCGGCGCCGCCGGTGACCGTGTCGCGTACCACCGGGTCGTAGGCCACCTCGAAGCAGATCACGTCCCCCACGGTGGCCGGTCCCAGGGTGAGCACGCCAGGGGTGTGGCCCGCGGCGAAGTCCTCCGGGATCCGGTTGAACCGGGTGATGAACTTCGTGAGCACCGACCGGAACGGCAGGTACTCCCCGAACGGCACCGGGTGCCGCTTCGCGTAGGTCTGCCCCGGCCCGGTGCCGGGGCTCCAGACGATGCCCAGGTTGAGCAGGGTCTTCTCGTTGGCCGGGTTCTGCACCACGGCGCCCACCAGGGTGGGCGCGGCGATGGCGTCCACCGCGGTCTGGATGAGGGCCTTCGCTCCGGCGTCCCGGAACGCGTCGATGTCGGAGGAGTTCTCCGGCCACACCACCAGCTCGGGTGGGGGGCTGGTGCCGGCCCTGACCTGGGCGGCCAGGGCCATCGTGGTCGAGACGTGGTTGCGCAGCACGGCCTCGCGCTGCCCCAGGAAGTCCAGCCCGGCGCGGGGCACGTCGCCTTGGACGACGGCCGCCGTGACCGGTCGACCCTGGGTGGGCAGCGGGACCAGCAGACCGCCCAGGGCCACCGCGAGGGCGGCTGCAACGCCGGCCCCCGCGGTCAGCCAGCGGCGCCCGGCCACCGACACCACGCCCCAGGCCAGCAGCGAGCCGGACAGGGCCACCGCGAAGGTGACCAGCGGGCTGCCGCCCAACGCGGCGACGGCGGTGAACGGCGAGGCGTCCTGGGCGAACGCAAGCCGGCCCCATGGGAAGCCGCCGAACGGGATCCGCGCGCGGGCCAGCTCTTGGGCGACCCACAAGGCCGCCGTCCACACCGGCCAGCCGGGCAGCCGCTGCACCACGGCGAGGCCGGCGGCCATCGCCGTGACGAACAGCGCCTCCAACAGGGACAGCAGGATCCACGCGTCCGGCCCGATGACGAGCATCCAGCGCAGCAGCAGCAGGAAGAACCCCAGCCCGACCGCCAGACCGAGCACGGCGGCCCGCCGCGCGCCCAGGCCACGTACGAGCAGCGTGATGGCCGCCACTACTGGCACTGCAAGCCAGACCAGTCCGAACGGGGGAAAGGTCAGCGCCAGCAGCACGCCCACGAAGGGTGCGAGCCACAGCCGCACCGGGAATGACCACCGGCGGGACTCCACCGCGTGAGCCTAGATCACTTCTGGCGGCCGTGCCGTCATGGCAGAGGGCCCGGGCTGCCCTTCGGACCGACCTGGGCGCCGCAGGCTGCGGCGACCGGGCCGTTGTCTACTGGACAGCCGGGCCCTCTCCGAGTCGTATTCCCTGCCTCCCCGGGGCGCCTCCGATGGCATGTGGGGCGCGACATCCGGTCCTCAGGTCGACCGGTGAAGAACCTACTCCCGGCTGCTCCGTCACTGTCAACCGGATCGCCATGATCTGTTGTGACACAAGACGTTTACGTCCGATCGGAGGACTC
This sequence comes from Actinomycetes bacterium, assembly GCA_036510875.1. Lineage (NCBI taxonomy): Bacteria > Bacillati > Actinomycetota > Actinomycetes > Actinomycetes bacterium. The sequence goes on along the minus strand of DATCDE010000162.1, from coordinate 6,588 downwards.
GCTGGGTCGCTCTACGAACGTGTGGCCGGGGACGACCACGGTGCCGGTCGCGGTGGTGCAGACCAGCGGCTCGGCGAGCATCTCCGCGGCCGACGGGGACCGGTCCGGCCGGGCCCGGCAGACCACCGCGGCCCGAAAGGTCATCCCCCGGCTGCGGCGCCCGACCCGGGTGAGGGTCGCCGTGACCTCGAGCACGTCCCCGGCCTGGACGGCCGCGGTGAACTGCACATCGTCGTAGGAGGCGAACAGCCCCTCGTCGCCGTCCGTACGGACGCACAGCTCGGTGGCCACGTCGCCGAACAGGCCCAGCAGGTAGGCGCCGTCCACCAGGTTGCCGCCGTAGTGGGCGTGCGCATAGGGAACGTATCGGCGGTGCGTGACCGTGGTTCCGACCTCCGGCTGCTCGGTCATGACGCCCTCCTGTCGGTGTCCACTAGTGCGTGCACGAGGTAGCTCGCCACCTCGCCGGGCGTCGTCCCCTTGCCGAAGATGCGGTCGACGCCGAGCTCGGCGGCCTGCCGCTCGTCGAAGCGCGGGCCGCCCACGACGAGCAGCGGGCGCTGGCCGGCCGGGTAGGCCTCGCGGAACGCCGCGGACATCTCCCGGGTGTTGTGCAGGTGGGCGTCCTTCTGGGTGACCACCTGGGAGATCAGGACGGCGTCCGCCTTCGCGGCCCTGGCCCGCTCCACGAGGTCGGGCACCAGGACCTGGGCACCGAGGTTCACCACGGTGAGCTCGGAGTAGTACTCCAGCCCCTTCTGCCCGGCGAAACCCTTGATGTTGAGGATCGCGTCGATGCCGACGGTGTGCGCGTCGGTGCCGATGCAGGCCCCGACGACCACCAGCGGCCGGTGCAGGACGCGCTTGATGGCCGTGTTGACCTCCTTGGCGGACAGCAGCGGGAACTCCCGCTCCACCACGTCGACCTTGGACACGTCCACCAGGTGGTGCACCTTGCCATAGACGACGAAGAAGGTGAAGTCCGGGCCCATCCCCTTGGCGTGTACGACCATCGCCGGGTCCAGGCCCATGGAGTGCGCCAGCTGCAGCGCCGCGCCCTCGGCCCGCTTGTCGTGCGGCAGCGGCAGGGTGAACGACAGCTGGACCATGCCGTCGCCCGTCGTGTCGCCGTACGGGCGCACGATCCGCTTGGCGGCGCTCATCGGGCACTCCCTTCGAGGATCTCGGACGCCGGGTTGAGGTAGCCGGGGGCCTTCTTCAGCACGCCGTCCAGGCCCTTGCCGGCATCGGCCGGGCGCTTCATCAGGCCGAAGGTGCCGTCGCCGATCGCGTTGAGCAGCCCGTCATCCACGATCCGCTCGAGCAGCTCGACCGCCTCTCCCAGGACCTGGTGGGCGCGCCGCACGATGAACCCGTCCGACGCCGGCACGAAGTCCTCCCCCAGCCGCCCGGCCGCGTTGAACACGTACCGGACGTTCTGCAGGGCCAGGTCCCGGTCGGACAACCAGGGGGTCACCACGGCCTCGGTCATCATGCCGACGAGCAGGATGGACTGCCCGGTCATCGCCCCGGCCAGGTTGAAGAAGCCGTCCAGCAGGTAGCCGCGGAAGATGTCTCCGGTCATGTGCTTGGTCGGCGGCATCCACTTCAGCGGCGCCTTCGGGAACAGCTCGCGCGCCAGCAGCGCGTGGGCCAGCTCGAGCCGGAACGAGTCCGGCAGGTCTGGGTTGATCTCGAACGCGTGACCCAGGCCGAGCAGCTCGTCCGGCAGGCCAGCCTCCTTGGCGAAGTACTCGTTGAGCAGCTGGCTGACGGTGACCGTGTGCGCGGCGTCGACGGCGTCCGCGGTGGTCAGGTAGTTGTCCTCGCCGGTGTTGATCACGATGCCGGCCCTGGCGTGGATCTGCCGGCTGAACCGCTGGTCCACGAAGGTGCGGATCGGGTTGATGTCCCGGAACAGGATCCCGTACATCGAATCGTTGAGCATCATGTCCAGCCGCTCCAGGCCGGCCAGGGTGGCGATCTCCGGCATGCACAGGCCGGATGCATAGTTCGTCAGCCGCACGTAACGGCCCAGCTCGCGCGATGTCTCGTCCAGCGCGGCCCGCATCAGCCGGAAGTTCTCCTGGGTGGCGTAGGTGCCGGCGAAGCCCTCCCTCGTCGCACCCTCGGGCACGTAGTCGAGCAGCGACTGCCCGGTCGAGCGGATCACCGCGATGACGTCGGCGCCCTCGCGGGCCGCCGCCTGGGCCTGCGGGATGTCCTCGTGGATGTCCCCGGTGGCCACGATCAGGTAGATCCATGGCTTTTGCGGGTCCCCGAGCCGGGTGGTCAGCCGCTCCCGCTCACGGCGGTTGCGGTCGATCCGGGCGATGCCCTTGGCGACGGCCCGCCGGGCCGCGGTGGCCGCGCGGACGGCGTCCTTGCCCTCCGGGACCCGGAACGAAACCGAGCCGGCGGCGGCCTTCTGGGCCAGCACGGTGAGGTCGGGCGCGTCCTCGCGGAGCAGCGCGTCCCACACCGGCAGGGCCACGCCGTGCTCGAGCCCGCAGTCGGCGCGCACGGCGTCGACCAGCCGGTTCACCCACGGGATGCCCTCGACGTCCGCACCGGCCAGGCCGGACAGCCGCAGCACGGCCCGCTCGACGGACACGGTCGAGTGCGTGCGGGCCGTCCTCACGACCGGGGCGCCGGCCTTGCCGGCCAGCGACCGGGCCCGCCGGACGACGGCCGGGTCCAGCTCGAGCCGGGACCTGCTCGTGCTCATGCGGCTTCCTCTCGCTGATAGACGGTGCGACCGCGCACCACCGTGCGCAGGCAGGTGGGCAGCGGTGCCCCGGGGCTGACGTCGGGCAGGCCGGGGACGCCGGCCCGGGGGTCGGTCGACCAGGACGCGACCCGCTCGTCGGGGGTCTGGACGACGAGGTCGCCGGCGGCCCACACGGCGTAGGTGGCCGGGGCGCCCGGGGCGAGCACGCCCGCGTCGTCGAGCCCCGCGGCCCGCCAGCCGCCGCGGGTGTGCGCGGCGAACGCGGCGCGGACGGTGAGGCGGGACTCCGTGGTCTGGTGGAAGGCGGCCGCGCGGACGGTCTCCCACGGGCCCAACGGGGTCACCGGGGAGTCCGAGCCGAGGGCCAGCGGGAGGCCCGCGCTGGTCATGGCCGCGAATGGGTTCATGCCGCGGGCCCGCTTCGCGCCCAGCCGCTCGACGTACATGCCGTCCTCGCCACCCCACAGCGCGTCGAACACCGGCTGCACGCTGGCGTAGACGCCGAGCCGGGCCAGCTCGGCCAGGTGTCCGGCGTCCGGCATCTCCAGGTGCTCCAGCCGGTGCCGGGCGCTGCGGATGGCCGCCACCCCGACCACCTCGGCCGCCTCGGTGAGCCCGGCCACGACGGCGTCGGTCGCGCCGTCGCCGATCACGTGGAAGCCGGCCTGAAGCCCGGCGCGGGTACAGGCGACCACGTGGTCGCGCACCTGTGCGGCGGTGAGGTAGCCGTAGCCGGCGCCGTCCGCGTCGGCGTAAACGGTGCGCAGGTAGGCGGTGTGCGAGCCGAGCGCGCCGTCGGCGAACAGGTCCCCGGCGGCGCCGAGCGCCCCGAGCTCGCGGGCCCGTTCGACCCCGCCGAGCTCGCCCCAGTAGCCGAACACGTCCGGGCCGGGCTCCGCGGCGGCCAGGGCCAGCATGGCCGTGAAGTCGACCTCGGAGGAGATCTCCGGCCCGCCCAGCTCGTGGAACGCGCCGATGCCCAGAGCCGCCGCCCTGGCCCGGGTGGCCCGCTGCGCGGCGGTGCGCATGGTCGGGGTGATGGCGGCCATGGCGGCGGAGCGCGCCGCGTGGTGGGCGTCCCGGGTGAGCAGGCCGTCGTCGGACCAGCCGGGCAGCGCCCGCGCCTCCGGCAAGGCGGCCAGCAGCGCACTGGACGCCACCGCGGAGTGCACGTCGATGCGGGTGAGGTAGACGGTGCCGCCGTAGGAGGCGCGGTCCAGCTCCTGCCGGGTGGGTGGGCGGCCCTCGGGCCAGCGGGACTCGTCCCAGCCGTGCCCGAGCTGGACACCGACGCCGCGGCGCTGGCGGGTGAACCGCTCCAGCCGGTCCAGCGCCTCGGCCAGACTGGCCGTGTCGGTGAGGTCCAGGCCGGTCAGGGCCAACCCGGTGGACGTCGCGTGCACGTGCGCATCGACGAACGCCGGCGTGACGAGGGCACCGTCCAGCTCGACCACCTCGTCGAGCGTGCCGAGGTCCGGGAACGCCGCGTCGGCGGCGGCGTCCGAGCCGACCCAGGCCACCGTGTCGTCGACGACGAGCATCGCGGTGGCGAACGAGTCGGCCCGGGTGTGCACCACTCCCCCGCGCAGCAGGGTGCTGGTCATGCCTGCGTTTCGGCGTCCAGGCGGCCCTCGAACAGCCGGCGGACGCCGGGCTCGGAGCGAAGCACGTCCAGCGCATAGTCGGCGTGGCCGGGCGCGTACCCGTTGCCGACCAGCATGGTGACGTCGGCGGCGAGTCCCTCGGCGCCCAGGGCGGCCGTGGCGAACGAGGTGGCCATGGAGAAGAAGATCACCGTGCCCCGGTCGGCCGTGGACAAGATCGCGCCGTGCTCGCAGCCGGGGACGTCGACGCACACCACAGTGACGTCGGCCGGGCCGCCGAGCTGCTCGGCCACCGCCTGTGACACCTGGACCGGGTCCCTGGCATCGGCCAGTGCGACGGCGTCGGTGATCCCGGCTGCGCGCAGCAGCTGGGCCTCGTGCTCCACGGGGACCACGCCCACGGTCCTCGACGCGCCGGCGCGCCGGGCCGCGGCCAGCGCGAGCGAGCCGGACTTGCCGGCGCCACCGATGACGGCGACCGCGGGCGGGCGGCCAGTGCCGACGTAGTGCCCGACCACGCGCGCGGTCAGCGCGGGAGCCCCGCATACATCCATGACCGCCAGCGCCAGCCCGCGCGGCAGGTCGTCGGGCAGGTGCGCCGCGATGGAGCGACCGAACAGGATCGCGTACCCGTCGCACGGCACCTGCTCGGACCGCCCGTCCCAGCCCGCCAGACCGTCCTTGATGACCAGCGGGGTGAGGGTCAGCGAGACCAGGGTGGCGATGTGGTCGCCGACGGACAGGCCGAGCGACGACCCCGGGCCGACCTCCTCGACGACGCCCACGAGCATGCCGCCCGACCCGGTCACCGGGTTGTGCATCTTGCCGCGGCTGCGCACGATCTCGAGCACCTCCGCCCGGATCTGGTCGCCGTCCCCGTGGTGCTTGTCGAACAGCTGGCGGAAGCTAGCGGCGTCCAGGTTGAGCCGCTGCACCCGCACCCGCACCTCGTTCGGCCACAGCTCGACGCGGGTGTCCAGCCGGTAGGCGGCCTGGGGCAGCACGCCCCGCGGCTCGAGCACGCGGTGCAGGCCGACGGGCGACGGCGGGGACGACGGGGACGGCTGGGTCGACGCTGGCACGGTCAGATCCTTCCAGGCGGGAGACGGGGCGCGCTCACTCGGCACGCAACGGAAATCCTACGGTGACATGGTGGATTCACCGCAGATCCTTCTCTATTCTGGTGAGATTGCGTTGTCTGTGCGCCGTCGAGAGGATTCCCCGTGAGCATCGAGCAGCCGTACGTCTACCGCCGTCGACCCCTCGTCGAGCCGGACTGGACCCGGTTGCCCGGCTTCGCCGGCGTCACCCGTGAGGAGTGGGCGTCGGCGCAGTGGCAGCGCTCGCACTGCGTGAAGAACGTCAAGCAGCTGCGCGACCTCATGGGCGACCTGCTCGAGGATCGCTTCTACGCCGACCTGGAGCGCGACCAGGCCGAGCGGGCCACCATGTCCATGCTGGTACCGCCGCAGATGATGAACACGATCGTGCCGGTGTCCCACGACGGCGGGACCCCGACGGCGGCGCAGTTCACCGAGGCGTTCTACGCCGACCCGGTGCGCCGGTACATGCTCCCGGTGTTCAGCGACCGGCGCACCGACTGGCCCAGCCACCCGTACTCGACCCGTGACTCGCTGCACGAGCACGAGATGTGGGTGGCCGAGGGCCTGACCCACCGCTACCCGACGAAGGTGCTGGCCGAGCTGCTCAGCACCTGCCCGCAGTACTGCGGGCACTGCACCCGCATGGACCTCGTGGGCAACTCCACCCCGGTGATCGAGAAGTTGAAGTTCGACCTCAAGCCGGTGGACCGCTACGACGCGATGATCAGCTACCTGCAGTCCCAGCCCGGCGTGCGTGACGTCGTCGTCTCCGGCGGCGACGTCGCGAACCTGCCCTGGAAGAACCTCGAGGCCTTCGTGGCCCGGCTGCTGGACATCGACAACATCCGCGACATCAGGCTGGCCACCAAGGCGCTCATGGGGCTGCCGCAGCACTGGCTGCAGGACGACGTCCGGGCCGGCATGGAGCGGCTGGCCACCGTGGCCAGGGCCCGCGGCGTCCACCTGGCGATCCACACCCACGTCAACGCGGCGCAGTCGGCGACCCCGTTCGTGGCCGACGCGGCCAAGGCGATGATCGAGGCCGGCGTCCGGGACGTGCGCAACCAGGGCGTGCTCATGAAGGGCGTCAACGCGACCCCCGAGCAGCTGCTCGACCTCAGCTTCACGCTGCTCGACGAGGCCGGGATCA